>JAUSQH010000408.1 GCA_030652895.1 Alphaproteobacteria bacterium | reverse complement strand
AAACGCTGGAGCAAAAAACCACGCCCTGCATGTACCGTATTCATGCGGAGCCTGCGCTGGCCAAGCTGGATAGCCTGCGCGATTTTCTGAAATCCCTGGACTATTCACTGGCGCGCGGGCAGGTGCTGAAACCCGAATTGTTTAACCGGATTCTGGAAAAAGCAAAGGATACGGAACACGCATCTGTCATCAACGAAGTGGTTCTGCGCGCGCAAAGCCAGGCGTCCTATAACCCTGAAAATATTGGACATTTCGGGCTGGCGCTGCCGCGCTATGCGCATTTCACGTCGCCGATCCGGCGGTATGCGGATGTGCTGCTGCACCGCGCGCTGATCCGCGCCTGCGCTCTGGGCGATGGGGGACTGCCGGAAAAGCAGGGCTATCCCGAATTCATGTCCATCGGCGAGGAAATCTCCGCCCATGAGCGGCGCTCCATGGCCGCCGAACGCGACAGTTCGGACCGTTATCTGGCGGCCTATCTGTCAGACCGTATCGGTGCGGAATTTGACGGAACGATTTCCGGCGTCACCCGCTTTGGCCTGTTTGTGCGGTTGCGCGATAGTGGTGCGGACGGCCTGATCCCGATCCGAAATCTGGGCACGGAATATTTCAGCCATGTCGAGGCGCAGCACGCGCTGGTCGGCGACCGTACCGGCCTGACCTTCCGATTAGGTGACGCCGTGCGCGTACGCCTGATGGAGGCCGTGCCGGTCAGCGGCGGCCTGCGGTTCGAGTTGGCGGAGTATGATGCGGCAGAGGCAAGAACCCTTCGCCGCCGCCCAGGCAGCACCGAGGCGCGTGGCAAAAAGCCATCTTCACGTCCAGGCGCATCGCGCAAACTGCCTGGCCCCGCAGGCGGCCCGCCGCCAAAGGGCAAGAAGGTCCGCAAGGCCAAGCGGGTCAGAAAGAAGAAGTAGTAGATATGCTGCGTGTCGGCGCTACTCCCCGACCTGCAGCAATTTGCCGGTGCGGCGCGCGGATTTAAGGCAGGACAAGAACCACCAGGATGCGGCGGCAAGGTAAACCGCGTTCAGCGCCAGCGCCATGAACAGCAGGTCCATGCGGATTTTCTGATCGATCATGATGGCGCGCATGCCTTCAAATACATAAGAAGGCGGCAGGCTCCAGGAAAGCATCTGCACCCACTCCGGCAAAATCGCTACCGGATAATAGACGGCGCACAAGGGCGCGAGGCCGAAAATCAGCGCCCAGGCCAGGCTTTCGGCGCCCATGCCATAGCGCAGCACCAGGCCCGACACCAGCAAACCCATCGACCAGCCGGACATGATCAGGCAGATAAAAAACGCCACCAGCATGAGGCCCAGACTGTACACATTGAAACCGAAAAACCAGATCGCCAGCAATGTGGCGGGGAAAATTCCGAACACGGTGCGCAACACGCTCATGGTCAGCAGCGCATAGATGAATTCGCGCGGGCGCAGCGGGCTGACCAGCAGATGGCCCAGATTGCGCGACCAGATTTCCTCAAAGAATGACAGTGCGAAACCCATCTGGCCGCGAAACATCACGTCCCACAGCATCACCGCGCCCAGAAGAACACCGAACGCCTGGGCGAAAAAACTGCTGTTATCATGCAGGAATGTCGTGATGAAGCCCCACATCACCATTTGCAGGGTCGGCCAGTACCAAAGGTCCAGAACCCGGGGCCACGAGCCTTGAATCAGATAGGTGTAGCGCAGCACCATGGCGCCCACCCGATGCACGGTGCTATCACGCTGGGCGACGGCGGCATGGGTGGGTATGTTTTGCTTTTCCATATTCATCAGCTGATCCTGGTTTTGCGATCAGCCTTTCAGGATCGAACGGCCGGCATATTTTGCGGCGGTCCCAAGAATTTCCTCGATACGGATCAGCTGATTATATTTCGCCACCCGGTCGGAACGCGCCAGCGAGCCGGTTTTGATCTGCCCGCAATTGGTGGCGACCGCAAGGTCCGCGATGGTGGCGTCCTCGGTTTCGCCGGAACGGTGCGACATCACGGCGGTGTAGCCCGCCTTGTGCGCCATCTCGACGGCCTCCAGGGTTTCAGTCAGGCTGCCGATCTGATTGACCTTGACGAGGATCGAATTGGCGACGCCTTTTGTCACCCCGTCTTTCAGACGCGTGGAGTTTGTCACGAACAGATCGTCCCCCACCAGTTGCACTTTGGCGCCCAGCGCATCGGTCAGCGCCTTCCATCCGGCCCAGTCATCCTCGGCCATGCCGTCCTCGATGGAAATGATCGGATAACGCTTCACCAGATCGGCGTAATAGGCCACCATGCCTGCCGCATCGAGGGTCTTGCCCTCGCCTGCCAGAACATATTTGCCGTCCTTGTAGAACTCCGTCGAGGCGGCATCCAGGGCCAGATATATATCCTCGCCCGGCTTGTATCCCGCTTTCTCAATCGCCTTCATGATGAAGTCCAGCGCATCGGTGGCGGAACCAAGGGCGGGGGCAAAGCCGCCTTCGTCGCCCACATTGGTGTTGTGGCCCGCATCTTTCAGTCCGGCTTTCAGGGTATGAAAAACCTCAGCCCCCATGCGCACCGCTTCCGCGATGCTGGCGGCGGCGACAGGCATGATCATGAATTCCTGAATGTCGATGGGGTTGTCGGCATGCGCGCCGCCGTTGATGATGTTCATCATTGGCACCGGCAAAGTGCGCGCCAGCGGCCCGCCCAAATAGCGGAACAATGGCAGCTCCAGCTCATTGGCGGTCGCTTTTGCAATAGCCAGCGAAACACCGAGTATCGCATTCGCGCCCAGGCGGGATTTATTGGGTGTGCCGTCCAGATCGCACATCATGCGATCCAGCAGGACCTGTTCTTCGGCTTCCATGCCGGACAGCAGATCAAACAGATCGTCATTTACGGCGGACACCGCCTTTTGCACGCCCTTGCCTTTATAACGCGGACCGCCATCGCGCAGTTCTACCGCCTCATGGGCGCCGGTGGACGCGCCCGATGGCACCGCCGCGCGGCCCATGGCGCCGGAGTCCAGAATGACATCGACCTCTACAGTTGGATTGCCCCGGCTATCAAGAATTTCACGGCCTTTAATATCAATAATCGCACTCATGGACGGATTGGCCCCTTTGCCTAAGTGTCTTCACTGGAATCTTGACCATGTTCATAGCTGAACGCCGCATAAATGTCATTGCGGTCGTGCGACAAGATAAAGGGGGGCTTTCCAGACGGGTAAAGACGTCTACGCAGTCAATATCGGCCAATCAGTCGATATCGGGCTCGTTGCCTGGAAAGGGCGCAAACGGGAAAGGCGGTGTGTCACTGAGAAACAGGATGAAAGCCAGCACTTCGCCCAGATAGCGTAGAAGATTTCGGCTAAAAAGAGCAATCTCTTCATTCTTGGACTTGTTTACGGCAGTATAAATGAATTGCACGACGCCAAGCAGCACTAATGCATTAAACGTAAAATATCCAAGGACGCAAACACCCAGCGCATACAGCAGCCGCACTCTTAGCGGTTGTCCTGCAATGTTATCGTCATCTTTACCTGAGTGAGCGGTTCTTTCCATGGTGCTCATTTCTACTTAACTCCGATCCAATGAGATATTACTGCTCTATATAGGTATTCACTGGCGCAGATATAAAAAATGTCAGCTAAAAGTGACGTTCGACACTTTTTTTCCGCCAGCAAACACTCCAATCAGCAAGGCCCCGGCGACGAAACCAGCAATATGAGCGTCCCAGGCGATCATTAGAACATGCTCGGACACTCGGATGCCGGTAAGCCCGAAGATGATATTGATGGTCAGCCAAACCCCGCTCATCAGAAGAAAGCGGCGGTCGGTTAAGGGCAATAAGCGTATGGGGGCGCCGCCATCCGCGCCGGCGCCATTGGCTTTGCCAGCCGCGCGCCCCTCCATTATATCCCGCAGGGAAATTCTGAAAGCCGCCCCCATCATGCCGGATATGGCGCCAGAGGCCCCCACCATGGGCGCCAGCGACGACAGGTCCACGACGATATGCACGAACGCGGCGAATATCGCGCAGATCAGATATAGCGCCATAAAGCGGGCGCTTCCGATCTTGCGGACCACGGCGCTTCCGAACGCCAGAAGCCAGGCGCTATTGATCGCCAGATGGGTAAAATCCGCATGCAAAAACGCATATGTGATAAATGGTGGAATGGCCCACCATACGCCGCCCGGGAATGCCGAAATGACTTCGGGGATGTATCTCCCGGGCAATATGCCAAACATAACCACTACAAAGCGGTCATATCCCGGCGCCAGAAAAACGCGCAGCACATGCACGCCAACCATTAACGCAATTAATACGATGATTGTTGTGGGAATAAAAAACGCCGGTTGCCTGTCGCTATATTCCGACTTTGCGTGCATGGACAGCGCTTGCTCCATTTGTTCTGCGCCTTTGCGACGGCTACTCCGCCAGGAGGATTGATTCGTCCCAACTACCATAAACCAAATCCTGGGCCTAAGCCGGATTCCCACTCATGACTACTAATTAAATATCTATGAAATGTATCCGATCGCACAGAAAGTGCTATTAACCACGTATGTGTTGAATTATCGTGCGTTAACATCCTGTTGATGATCTATATTAGTAAAAAAGGGGTGGCCGGGGTTTCGGCGGCGCTCAAGGGGACTATTACTTCCCAGAGGATTACTATTGCGGGTGACGGGTATGGGTTTTGGGATATTCCGGGTTGGACTGACGGTGGCCATTTGCGTGGCAACGCCGTCGTCAGCATTTGCTCAGCAAAAAGTCGTAGGGGACGCTGCGGCCGTTGTAAGGTATGTTGAGGGTGTTACCGGCCCGGACGTGCGCAAAATCAAAGTTTCAGACAATATTTTTTTTGATGACCGAATCATCACCAGAGAAGATAGTGCATCCAAAATCCATTTTCCGGATGATACCTATCTGACTGTGGGGCCGAATTCCAGGGTGACCATCGACGCCTTTGTGTATGATCCGGACTCTCAAAATTCGAAAATGGTTGTTAACGCCACATTGGGGGTCGCGCGTTTCGTGACGGGGCGGATGGGCAGCGCCGCCTACCAGATAAGAACGCCCACAACGACAATTGGTGTGCGCGGGACCGTGTTGACGGTGACGGTGGCGCAAGACGGTACAACCAGCGCCATTGTCGAAGACGGCTCGATTGAAGCACAGGGGCAGGTTGGTGATCCCGTCGTTGTAGAAGAGGGGCTGTCAACAACCGTAAAACCAGGCGAACAGGCTTCTGATCCCGCGCCCCCGGATGCTGATGTTGAGTCCGATGTCGCGAATATGGACATAATGCTGTTGCTTGATGGCGGCGATCAAGGCGGTAATGACGCCGTCAGCGACGACGAGCTTGCGGCTATTGTTGAGGAAGTTGAGCAAACACGTGCGGCTGGATGCGGCTGCTAATAGGTTATGCGTTCGCGGAATAAGATTGCGGGACAAGGGGATACAATGGATGTAGGTGCTCGCGGGCAGGTGCCGTCCGGAATAATGCGGTTGGGTTTTGGCGCTTTGCTTGCGCTGGTTCTGCTGCTTGGGGTGTCCGTTGCTCCGGCTTTCGCTTTGGAAGCGGGTCAGACAGTTCGTGGCGCAGTTCAGCTTGGTGGAATGACCGTGCCGCTGCCGGCCGGTGAATGGACCGCCTATTACGCTGTTGAAGATGAAGACGCGAAGTTCCACACATCCAAATTGGGCCTGGTGTTGATCGGTGGCAAAACCGTCAGGCAAATGGCGTATTTCCGGGTGTCCCGTTCAAAAACCGGTGCTGGCTTCAAGCCTTATGAGCAGTGCGCCCAGCCACACTATTTTTATAGTGAAACGGTCCAGAACCAGATCGGTGGCGCGCAGGACTGCTGGCATGTTCATGCCGAAACTCTGGCCCCCGATGAGGCGTCGGAGCGGCAGAAGGCACTTTTGGCGCTGGCCAAAGACCGCGGCCTGTTCCTCTCACTTGTGTCCATCGGTGTGCGCTTCCATCGGGCCAATGCGGATGCTTTATTGCAGGCTTCCTATGGTTGGCCCCCCGATCTGATTGTCAAGGCCCCTAAAGACGTTAAATTCTGGCGGTTTCAGGATTGGACGGCCGAGGCTGTGGCAAAGGAACCGCGCAAAACAGTTGTTATGTCAAGGTTCAAACGCTGGGGAGAGGAGTGGCGGCCTCAGATAGACCCCGCTTTTTCCAGCTTCATTAAAAAGTAGCAGCGTCACATGCATAACCCGCTTTCAAGATATTTTGTGTGGATAATGCTGGCCGCGCAGCTTGCGCCGGCGGCGGCGTTTGCCCAGACGACACCCCCAAATATTCCTGGCGGAGCCGATCCCGGCCGCCTGCAGGAGCGCTTTGAGGCGCCAAAACTGCCGCGCGCAGTGGATGAGCCGTTACTGCCGGATGGCGCGGAACAATTGCGGCCCGAAGAGGCGGAAAGAATCCGCTTTACCCTTTCCGCGATTTCGCTCGCCGGCAATACGATATTTTCCGATGCCGAGCTTAACGGCCTTTACCAAGCCCATCTGGGCAAGGAAATCTCCCTCGCCACCGTCTACGGGATAACGGACGCAATTACCGCGCATTACCGCAACGCGGGCTATGTGCTGGCGCGGGCCACAACGCCCGCCCAACGGGTTGAAAACGGCATCGTACAGATCGTCGTGTTCGAAGGGCACATCGGCCGCGCCACCATCGAAGGGCAGCTTCCCGGCAACCACGAGCTGCTTGACGCCTATCTGAAAAAAATTACTGATTCCACACCACTCAGAAATGATGTTCTGGAACGCTATGTTTTGCTGATGAACGATCTGCCAGGGGTCGCCGCCAAGGCGGTTCTGGTTCCTTCGTTTGATACTCGTGGCGCGACGGATCTGGTTCTGCAGGTCAGTGAAGACCCATGGGACGCGGCGCTCAGCGTGGATAATCGCGGCACCGAATTTCTTGGCCCGGTGCAGTTTCGCGCGCAGGGCGGGGTGAACAATCTGCTGGGAAACTATGAGCGCATTAGCGTGCAAAGCGTTGTAACCCAGAACACCAATGAATTGCGTTTCTTTGATTTTGGCTATGTGCAGCCGGTGGGAACCGAAGGCACACTGGCCGGGGTTTCGGCAAATATCAGCTGGTCAAACCCAGGCGCCAGCCTGAAGCCGTTTGATATCGAAGGACAGAACCGTTCCATTACCGCTTCGCTCAGCCATCCGTGGGTTCGCTCGCGGCGGCAAAACCTTACCTTTCAGGGCAGCTTCACGGCCAAGAATTCACGCACCGATCTGCGCAGTTCACTGCTGACCGAAGACCGGCTGCGCGTCGTCCGCGCCGGGGCATCGGCGGATTTCGCCGACCGGTTTGCCGGGATCAACCTGTTCGGCGTGGAAGTCAGCCAGGGGCTGGATATCCTGCACGCTACCGACAGCGGCAATCTGAACCGCACCCGGCCAGGCGGGCGTGAGGATTTCACGAAAATCACCGCTAACGTCATGCGCGTTCAATCTGTCACCCAGCGTCTGCGCGCCGTGGTGGCGATGAACGGGCAGTATGCGCTGTCCCAGCTGTTTTCATCGGAAGAATTCGGTTATGGCGGCGTACCGTTTGGCCACGCCTATGATCCTTCGCAATTGACCGGCGATCACGGCGTTTCCGTGCGCGCGGAAGGCCAGTATACGACGCCCTATCAGAGTGATTTTCTGCGCTATAGCGAGTTGTACACTTTTTATGATCTGGGTTCGGTATGGCATATCGATAACACCACCAGGCCCTGGAAGGAGTCTGCGGCGTCCCTGGGCGGCGGCGCACGCTTTACCCTCAGCGACAAGCTCATAGGCTATATCGAGGTTGCCAAGCCGCTGACCACCAGCGTGCCCACCCGCGGCACCGAAGGCAAATCTCCGCGCTTCTTTTTCAGCCTGACCGCGCCATTGTAACCGGCCCGGCAAAGCTAGAACCGGCCAATTCCCGCGTAATCACGTGTCACCCAGTATGCTATCCCGCGTTAACTAAAAATTTACCCAGCCGGTAGATAGTAATAAAATTCTAATGAGTTTTGTTCCTCATCGTGTGCGTGCGTATTTTCCGCCAATAAAACATGCAGAGACTACCGATGGTCTGGTTACCCTTTGAGCTTGATCCCGCAACCAGCCATTTGCCGGTGGCCGAAAAAATCCGTGTCCATCAGGCGCTGGAGCTCGTTAAACAGCTCCCCATAATGTTGGGCGGAAACCTTTCGCTGTCTTTGCTTACAGCACTGGCGCTTTGGGGGACGGTGTCACCCGCCCACCTGTTTATGTGGCTGGCGTTATTCTGGATTGCCGCGATTCCTGGCTTTCGTCACTGGCTAAAATACCGTCTCGCGCCGGAACCTGAGCGTGTGAGTGTTAAGACGGCCTGGCGCGCGGCGGCTTTTTCTCTCATCGTGGCGGCGCCCTGGGGGCTTGGTAACTGGTTTTTCTTTGACCCCGCACGGCATGAGACTGAACTGATAATAATTTTCGTGACCGGTGGCCTGACGGCAGGCGTTGTCAGCGCACTCGCGACGGTGCCCAGTATATGCCTCGTTTTTGTCGCCGTCACGATACTACCTTTGCTCCTGAAGCTTTGTTTGGAAGGTGGCGTAGAGCATGGCGCCATGGCCAGCATGCTTGTCATCTACCTGGGCTTTCTCAGTGTATTTGTCCGCAACAGCTATCGTCGTATGAAGCGCGAGATCGAAGCAGGCATCGAAAAGCAGTACATACAAGAAAAGCTGCAGGACGCGCATCGGCGCCTGTCGCAGGCGATGACGCGCACCTCTGAAGAGATTTTATTATTCGATAGCAATGAATGCCTTGTGATGGACAATGCCAAGTGGGCCGCTTCGCCATTGTTCCCGGATATTCAGATGCCTCAGGGCGCAAGTCTGGCCTCACTCATTGGCGCATCGGTCAAGGCTGGACTGGTTCCCGCCGCATTGCACAGGGAACAGGCCTGGGTCGAGGAATTTCTCGTTTGGTATCGCATGGCGGAAAATGATTTCATCGTGGAAACAAAGGACGCGCGAATGTGCCGTCTGTCAGTGCAACCAACCGACGATGGCGACAGGTTCCTGGTTCTTGCCGACGTCACCCAATTGCACGCAGAATCAGCCAAAGCGAAGCTGAGCGCGCAACGCCTGAAAGACTTTGCGGAAACGGCGGCAGACTGGATGTGGGAGCTGGATGCTGAGCGGAAATTTTCCGTGATTTCTCATAACAACCCTTCATCCATTCCTGTGATGGACCTGGCCGGACAGAACCTGCGTGCTCTTCAGAAGATCTTGCCAAATCAGGCGGTACTGGAAGAAATTGACCATAGGCTTTCAGCAAAGGCGCCCTTTCGTGATCTCCGCTTTCGGATTGAACTTGATGGTAAAGCCTGGAGTTTAAGCGCAAGCGGCAAGCCCGTTTATGATGAAAATGGCCGGTTTCAGGGCCATCGCGGAACCGTTCGAGATATCACGGCTGAAGTTCTGGCGGAGAGTCAGTTGAAAGAGGCAAAAGAGCGCGCCGAAGAATCGTCGCGGTCGAAAAGTGACTTTCTGGCGCATATGAGCCATGAGTTGCGCACACCCCTGAATGCGATTTTGGGTTTTTCAGAAATGATGACGCTTGGACTTCATGGCAAAATTGAACAGCCGGAATATCTCGATTATGTAGAGACTATCCATGAGAGTGGCGCGCATCTGCTGGCCATTATCAATGACATTCTCGAAATATCGCGGATCGAATCGGGCAAGGCGCAGATCCGCGAGAAGGATATTGACGTAAACGTTTTGTTCGAAAGCTGCCTGCGTCTTATCGAAGGCCGCGCCGTGGAAGCGGGGCATGTTACCACCATGCATGTGCCGGTACAGATGCCGGAATTATGTGCGGACGAGCGCTACATCAAGCAAATATTGATGAATCTTCTCGGCAATGCCGTAAAGTTTACACCAACCGGCGGCCGCATTTCACTCGCCGCCGAAGTGACCGCACAACAAACCATTTGCTTCCAGGTCAGCGACGACGGTCCGGGCATGTCCGAGGCGGATCAGATCAGGGTTCTGACCCCCTTTGACCGTGGCAGCGCCCTGACCAGAGTCGAAACCGAGGGATGCGGGCTCGGCCTGCCATTAAGCCGGATGCTCACCGAATTGCACGGCGGCCAGCTTCACCTTGCCAGCGAGGTGGGTAAGGGCACAACCATCACAGTCGAATTTCCGCCGGACAGAACGTTGACGCGACAGGCCGCGGCCGGAAACTAATCTGTCTACAGATGATATTGCGGGCCGCCGCAACTGTCACGCCATCAGCGGCTCGGTTTCAAACGGATGCCCCTTCCTAATCAAGTTTGCTGCCGTGGACATGCCTGATTGGAATAGCGCTGAGGTCCACCCCTTCCAGGCAGCGTACATTGACGCCCCATTTGCCGGGCGCAGTGCGCGGACGGCGAAATGGCAGGATGCCGCAGGCGGGGCAAAAATAATCGCGCGCGGTTTTAGTGTGCCATTGGTACACAGAAAGCGCCGCAATCGGGGTAATCAGGCGCAGGCAATTTTCCTCAACCCGATGAATAAGCGCGCCCCGGCGCCGGCAAATCGAACAATCGCACACCCGGACATGATCGAGATCAGCGTCAACCTCGAACTGTATTTCGCCGCAATGACAAGAACCTTTGTAGGTTGCTTTCATTGTCTGCCAGCCTACCGTACAATCCGGTACAGCACCGTGCCTTGCGCAACCAGATCGCCGGTGGTTTTCTCGGCCACGTCCACATGGGACCAGAAAATTTCGGTGTCGCGGTTAACGACGCGGGAATAGGAAATCAGTTCGCCCTTTGGCTGGGGCTTGTGCAGTTGCGCCTGGATGGCGGCGGTCGACGCCTTGTAGGGCCCGGGACCGGTCTCGGCCCAGGCGGCCATTGCGCCGCAGGTGTCGAGCAGCGCCAGCACCGCACCCTCATGGTGACCGCCATTCAGATCGCGATTGGCCTCAATATCCGGCATGGTCATCCGTGCACGGCTGTTCGCCATATATTCGGTCTGCAGGCCGCGTCCGGCGATAAAGCTGACGCCGCCCATCATTTTGCCCATGGGGCTGACTTCCGCGCCGCCTTCGTCCACGGGGGATTTGACCATTTCTGCGGGCGGCAACCCCATGCGCCCGCGCATGGCCAGCGTCGCATGGCCGGTGGGCTTGCCATCTTTGGTATGGGTTGTCACCTCGACAAAACACAATTCCTTGCCCCGGCGCAGCAATCGGGCTTCGCCGAGCACGTCTTCGTTAATGGCGGCGGCGAGATAGTTGATCTGAAAGCCAATCGTGTGCCATGGGCCGCTGGCCGCACCCAATGCGGCGCGCGCCATGGTGTGCCCGCCGATGGACGATAGCGACGCGTACACGCCGCCATGCAGCGCGCCGCCGGGATTGGCGTTGCTTTCACTGAACGGCAACAAAAATGCCGCGCCCTCTTCACTCAGGCTGGTCAGCTTCACGCCAAGCGCAGCCGCATAGGGTGACTTCTCCACCCAGTCACGTACAAAATCCATAATGATTACTTTTCTATTTCATGTTGGGGATGAGGCAGGTGTGGATCGATTCATCGCCGGGCACCTGGCGCGCCAGTGTTTTGATCGCCAGTTCCGCATCGGTCAGATCGAAATCATGTGTGTGCATTTTCTCGAACGGCACGGTGCGTTTTTCCAGCAGTTCAATGGCGCTGGCATAGCCTGACCAGGTCACGCCCATGGCGCCCTTAATGGTGATTTCCTTCATCACGATGATATCGGAAATGAACGCGGGCACCGGCTTGTAGCCTTTGACGCCGGCCAGCACGATGGTCCCGCCGGGGCGCACAAAATTCAGGGCGTCGGTCACCGGTTCGGTCGCATAGGCGGACACGTCGACCACCACGTCCGCGCCCTTGCCGTTGGTATATTCCTTGACCTTCTCCTTGGCCTTTTCATTCTGCACATCAATGGTGTGATCGGCGCCGAACAGCTTTGCGATTTCCATTTTCCTGGCGTCGGCTTCCAGCCCGGTGACGATTACCTTGGCCGCACCCGCCGCTTTCACCGCGGCGACACTGGACAGGCCGCGCTGCCCCGGCCCCATGATGACCACCGTGTCGCCTGGTTTTGTTTGGGGAATTTCCACCGCCCAGCGGAAGCCCGCACCCAGCGGATTGAACATCACCGCAAGTTCGGTGGGCAGGGTTTTGTCCAGCTTGTGCACGATAGTGTTGGGATCCAGATACATATATTCCGCATAGCCGCCCCACAGGCCGCCACCATCGCTGATCGGAATATAGGAATAGATGCGCCGGTTATCGCACAGATGATAGCTGCCGCCGAGGCAGGGCGGGCAGAAGCGGCAGGAAATCATGGTCTCGACCGCCACCCGGTCGCCGACATTCACGCCCCAGCGTTTGGCGGCGTTGTCGCCAATGGCTTCGATGAACCCGATCGGTTCGTGACCGGGGATCACGTTCATCGGCATGTTCAAAAAGCCTTCATACTGTTCGTAATCGCTGCCGCAAATACCACAGGCCTCAACCCGCATGATGGCGGTATCGGCGGTGATTTCCGGAACGGGCAAATCCATGCGCTCGATTTTCTTTGGGGCAGTCTGCACCATGGCGAGAGATTTTTTCGGAAGCATTCCCTGATCCTTTTTTTGTTAGCTGTTTGATAGAAGCTTATAATAGATTAGGCTTCAGTCCAAACAACAAACGTAACGAAAAGCCGCAGGGAGGCAGAAATGAAATCATCGTCCGGCCATAAGCCGCGTATCGCCATGCTGTCCATTGAAGACGCGAAAAAGGCCGCCATAGCCGAAGGTATTCCAGAGGCGATGGCGCCGCTGAGCATTTTTCGCATTCTGCTCAAAAATCCGCCGCTGGCGCGCGAGATCGGCAATACGCTGAACATGCTGCTGTTCAAGGGCAATCAGCTGGATGGGCGCTTGCGCGAACTGATTATCATGCGGCTGGGCTGGGCCACCGGCTCCAATTATGAATGGACCCAGCATTGGCGGGTGGCTGTCGGCATGAGCATTCCCGAAGACGTAATTCTGGCGGTGAAGGACTGGAAAAATTCCAAAATTCTGACGGATGCCGACAAGGCCGTTCTGCAGGCCACCGATGATATTTTACAGCATGGCGCCATTTCCGATGCGACCTGGAAAGAATGCGTCAAACATGTTCCCAATGAAGCCGCGCAGCTTGAAATTGTTGCATCCATCGGCAATTGGCGGATGATTTCGCAAACGCTGCTTTCCTTGCAGGTGCCGCTGGAAGAAGGTGTGATGTCCTGGCCGCCGCATGGTGAAAAACCTGCGAACGCGCCTGCGGATTATTGAGGAGGTAATGGATATGGGTAAACTGCCCCTGAATGGAAAATTGCTGGGCCATGTGTTCGAAGCGGTGGATGTAAGCTGGGACCATAAGGATGCGATCCTGTATGCGCTCGGCGTTGGCGCAAAGCCCGCGGACCAGCTTGAATTTGTCTACGAAGGCAAGGGGCCGAAGGTGCTGCCGACCTTTGCCGTCATCCCCGGCGGGCGCGGCATGGCCGGGGCGATTGAGAATGTCGATCTGCGGCTGGAAATGCTGTTGCACGGCGAACAGGCGATCACCCTGAAGCGCCCGATTCCGCCTCGCGCCAAAGCCAAGGTATATGGCAAAATCGTAGAGGTCTGGGACAAGGGCAAGGCGGCAGTGGTGGGCATCGAAAGCACTCTGGAAGATAAAGACGGTGTGCTGCTGACCACCTATGCCAGTCTGTTTGTGCGCGGCGCGGGTGGCTTTGGCGGTGAGCGCGGCCCATCCACCGAAGGCAGGAACGCCCCGCCGGAACGTGCGCCCGATGAGACCGTTTCAGAAACGCCGTTGCTGGAGCAGGGCGCGATCTATCGCCTTTCCGGCGACTGGAACCCGATCCATATCGATCCGGAATTCGCGAAGCTGGGCGGCTTTGACGCCCCGTTTATGCACGGCCTGTGCACGTATGGATTCGTGGGCCGGGCGGCGCTCAAGGGGCTCTGTGGCGGAGATCCCGCCAAATTCACCTCCATGACCGGGCGTTTCGCCGACCGGGTGGAGTTTGGCGACACAATTATCACCAAAATGTGGAAAACCGCGCCGGGCGAGGCCATTATTCAGGCCGAAACCCAAAAAGGGAATATAGTCCTATCTCAGGGCAAGGTGACGTATAAGGCTTGAATCTGCGAAAAGTCCTGCTGGTGATAAAAATCAGTTGCAAGTAGGGCTTTTTTCAGAAAAATATGTTATAAGAGATTTAACAACGAATACAGAGGAGCGTTCACAATGATCAAGAAACCCATTTCGGCTGATTCCCACATCACCGAGCCGCCCAACTGCTATATCGATTATATAGAAGAGAAATACAAAGCGACGGCGCCACATATTAAATTCATGGAAGGTGTCGGCGATATTTACGTGATCGACGGCATGACCAACCCAATTCCGATGGCCCTGGTTGCCGCCGCGGGCAAGGCCCCGGAAGAGCTGAGCATGGACGGCGCGCGTTTTGAAACGCTTCACAAGGGCGGCTGGAATTCGAAATACCGCATCGCCGATCAGGAACGCGACGGCGTTGGCGCAGAAATCATCTATCCCAGCGTTGGCATGGTGCTTTGCAACCACAAGGACTTTGTCTACAAGCGCGCCTGCATGAAGGCCTATAACCGCTGGCTGCTGGAATATGCTTCGGAAGATCGCAAGCGCATCATTCCGCTGGCGCAAATTTCCATGGGCTCCATTGCCGAAGGCATCGAAGACCTGAAAGAAATCAAGAAGCAGGGCTTCGACGGCGTCATGATGAACGGCATTCCGGCCGAGCTTGATTATGATCATCCGGATTATGACAAGTTCTGGCAGACCGCCATTGATCTGGAACTGCCTTTGTCGTTCCACATTCTGACTGCTGGCGATAGCGGCGGCGTACTGGGTGGCAACTTGCGCGGCCCGCGCATCAATGGCTTCCAGGCCATTATCCGTGGCTGTCAGGACATTATGGGCATGCTCGTGTTCTCCGGCGTGTTCGAACGTAACCCGAAGCTGAAAATCGTGTGCGTTGAAGCCGACGCCGGCTGGGCTCCGCATTTCATGTACCGTATGGATCATGCCTATAAGCGCCACCGTTTCTGGATGAAAGGGCAGGAGCTGAAAAAGCTGCCGTCCGAGTATTTCAAGGAAAACATCTATATGACCTTCCAGGATGACTGGGTGGCGTTCCAGATGGCGGATATGGTCAACACCAAGCGTTTGATGTGGGCTAATGACTTCCCGCATTCCGACGCCACCTGGCCATGGTCGCAGGAAGTGCTGAACGAGCACTCCAAGCACCTGACCGAAGAGCAGCGCAATGACATCTGCCACAACAATGTGTCCGAGCTGTATAAACTGGACGTCGCTGCCTAAACCGCGCCGCGATTGATACCATCTTTCAGCCGGCGCGGGTGTGACACCTGCGTCGGCTGTTTCGTTTTGGCCTCTCAAGAATTTTGGCCCCTCAAGAAGGAGAGCAACGCATGGATTACGATATAAAAATTACAGGAGGCCTGATCGTCGATGGCACTGGCTCCAAAGGCTATCACGGCGATGTCGGGATCAAGGACGGCAAGGTTGTCGCGATGGGCAAGGTCCCGGGCAGCGCTGCCAAAACCATTGACGC
Organism: Alphaproteobacteria bacterium; assembly: GCA_030652895.1. Classification (GTDB taxonomy): domain Bacteria; phylum Pseudomonadota; class Alphaproteobacteria; order UBA11222; family UBA11222; genus UBA11222. Next base: position 11,405 of record JAUSQH010000408.1, on the reverse strand, counting down.
GGACGGCAAGGTTGTATGTCCGGGCTTTGTTGATATTCATACGCATTATGATGCGCAGGTAATCTGGGATCGTATGCTGACGATCTCGCCCTGGCATGGCGTGACCACGGTGGTGATGGGCAATTGCGGTTTCAGCGTGGCGCCAACCCGCCCGGCGCACCGCGACCTGATCATGCGCACCCTGGAAAATGTCGAAGGCATGACCGTCGCAGCCCTGCGTGAGGGCCTTGGCAAAGAATGGCCGTTTGAAACCTTTCCGGAATATCTTGACGCCATCGAAAGCCGCGGCACTGCCATCAATGTTGGTGCCCTGGTCGGCCACACGGCCGTGCGGCTGTATGTGATGGGCGAGGAATCGACCGAGCGAGAAGCGACGCCGGACGAAATCGCGCAGATGCGCAAAATCGTATATGATGCGATTGAAGCGGGCGCGGTCGGCTTCGCCACCTCCAAGGCGTTTACCCATGTGGGCTATGATGGCCGTCCTGTTCCCAGCCGTCTCGCCAGTTTTGACGAAATCCGCCAGCTCGCTGGCGCGCTCGGCGAAGCGGGTAAGGGGATGATTCAGGCGACCGTCGGCGCGGAACTGGCGTTTGACCAGTTTGAAACCCTGTATCAGGAAACCAAACGCCCGATCAGCTGGACCGCACTTTTGTCTGGCATTGGTGGTGGCGGACTGGGTGTCGGCACGGCGATGGAACAGCTGAAGCGCTCGGACGAACTGATTGAGGCCGGTAATAAAGTCTACCCGCAGGTTACCTGCCGCGCCCTATGCTTCGAGTTGCAGCTCAAGGCGCCCTTCATCTTTGAAAGCCATCCGGCGTTCAAACCGGTCTCGCAGGCCGACCTGGAGGGCAAGAAAAAGATCTATGCCAGTCCGGAATTCCACGAACAGTTCCGGGAAGTCATCAAGGGCGGCCTGGGTGCGGCCTGGAATATGGCGACAATAACCTACTGCCCAAGCGATCCTTCGCTTGAGGAACGGCGTCTTGCGGACGTCGCCAAGGAACGCGGCGTGCATCTCGCGGATTTCAGCCTTGATCTGGCGCTGACCGATAATCTGGAAACAAGGTTCCGCATTCCTCTCGCCAACTCGAATGAAGAAGAGGTCGCCATTCTTCTCAAGAACAAGAACACCGTGCTCGGTCTTTCAGATGCGGGCGCGCATGCCAGCCAGTTGTGCGATGCGTGCTTCTCGACCTATCTGCTCGGCCACTGGGTGCGCGAGAAGAACACCCTCACCATCGAGGAAGCGGTGCGCATGTTGACGTCGCGCCCCGCCGAAGTGTTTGGCATCACGGATCGCGGCACCCTGAAATCAGGTGTGCCCGCCGATGTGGTGGTGTTCGACCCGGAAACCGTTGGCACGACCAAACTGCGCCGCGTGCATGATTTTCCCGCCGGTGCGGACCGTCTGGTGGCGGACGCATACGGAATTGATGCCGTGATCGTCAATGGTGTGCTGTTGCGCCTGGAAGGTGTCGACGCCTTTACAGATGCCTCCAACAATCTGGCTGGCAAACTGCTTCGTAACGGTTGCGCTGCCTGAAACCGGCAAAGCGTCTGACGCAAAAACCCGCAAGCAATAAGCTTGCGGGTTTTTTTTGATTCTGGACCAATAACGCTGTGCGGCCGACGATTACAGTGTCAAACCGCTTTTATTCCACCCCATAGACACGCGGCGCGTCGTCTGATTTTTCTGCTGCAATTTCCAGCACCGTAAACGGCTCGCTCTTTTTTCCGGACATACCAGGTGAGCCCATGGGCATGCCGGGTAACGAGATCCCTTTGATGGCGGGACGCTCGCCCAATAGCCGATTGATCATATCAACGGGCACATGTCCCTCCACCACATACCCGTCTATCACCGCCATGTGGCAGCCCGCCAACTCTTCCGGAACGCGGTGTTCGTGGCGCAAACCGCCCAGATCTTCGGTGGGAACAACGCTTAGCTCATACCCATTCTGACGCAGATAATTGGCATACTCCTGACAGCAGCCGCAGTTCGGATCCTTGTACAGGGTCCCCGTTTTGGCGGCGTCATCCGCCAGCGCACGCAATGGCAGCATAAGCGCAGTCAGAAATAACAATGTCCTCAATTTCAGCATGTTACGAAGATAATGGTCCCTGCGCCCAAATACAATCACTTGAATCAGACGCCAACGCTTCCCAATAATGCGGCCATATCGTAGGCTTTGGCGACGCTATTTTTATCGAGAGCAGGCCATATGAAAACATCGCTGTTTTATCTGCCATCCGTGGGCAGTAAATCCGAAATGGAGCAGGGCATGGAGGGGCTCCGGCCCAAGCTTTATCAGCAGATGTTGTGTGAGCTGAGCGAGCAGGCGAAACTGGCCGATGATGTGGGCTATGATTCCATCAGCTTTCCCGAGCACCATTTCCATGTGGAAGGCTTTGAGGTTTCAAACAACCCGGTCATGCTGGATCCGGATACCGGCGAGAATACGCTGGCCCAGGGTGACTTCATGAATATGGGCTATGCGCTGGTGGGCAGTGTCGATACGGTCTGGCGCCAGATGGAGGGGCTGTTAACACGGCTTCCCGCACGCTGGCTGTTTGCCTGGGCCTATAATGGCCTGATTCCGCACGCCAAATTAATGAAGTCGCTGAAATTATACGCAACCAAAGTGATGCCGCGTTTTGCAGAATAATATGCGTCCCTGATGCGACTAAATTTTGGCTCTCCTTTCCGGCTGGGATTTTATTACTTTGCGATCTTCACCGTCGCGGGTGTGCATATACCATTTTGGCCTGTGTGGTTAACCGCACAGGGGTTAAGCGCGGGGGACATCGGTTTGCTTACGGGCTCCGCCATGTTTGTCCGGGTCTTTACGGGGCCGCTGATCGCATTCGCATCTGACCGGGTGGGGCGGAGGCGCACGCAAATTATGCTGTTTTCGGTTTTACTCGGGTTAAGTTTTTTTCTGTTTTCCTTCGCCCACTCCTTTGCGGCCATATTTCTGGTTACGCTGCTGACCAGCACCCTGATCCCCACGATTATGCCGTTGATCGATACCTTGACGCTTGTTCAGTCGACACAGGGGAGTGCGGATTATGGCCGTGTCCGCCTGTGGGGGTCGATCAGCTTCATAGCCGCCAGCATGGCTGGCGGGTTTGTGCTTGCGCGTACCGGAACCGGGATGATTTTGCCAATGGTGCTGGCGGGATGCGTCTTCACAGTGGCGGCAGCATGGCTGTTGCCACGCGAAGATACGCCCACGGCAGATGTGCCACGGCAACGGCCCGGCTGGCGTGAGGCGCTGCTGCTGTGCCATGATCGGCGGTTTCTGTTATTTGTCGCGGCCGGTTCGCTTATCCAGGCAGCGCATGCGGTTTACTACACATTTGGCACTCTGAACTGGCAGCGTCTCGGGATCAGCAGCACCGTGATTGGCGCACTATGGGCGCTGGGGGTGGTTGCGGAAATTGTTCTGTTTGCATTTTCGGGCCGCGTAATTGCGCGCTTTGGACCGGCAACACTGCTGGCGCTGGGCGGGTTTGCTGGTGTGGTGCGCTGGACCCTGACGGCCTTTAATCCGGGTGTAGCGCTACTTATTCCGTTGCAATGCATGCATGCATTTACCTACGGTGCAACCCATCTGGCGGCGATGCATTTTATCACCCGTGCGGCGCCTGCGCATTTGGCGGTAACAGCCCAGGGTGTTTATGCCGCAATTTCAACCGGCATCGTGATCGGTGGCGTCACCTATGCGTCGGGCTTCGCCTATTCGGCGTTCGGCAGCCTCGCCTTTCTTGGTATGGCGGCGCTATGTGCGCTAGGCTGTATCTTTGCCCTGTCCTTGCGCCGACACTGGACGGGCGGCGTCCTGACGCCATCAAGCCCCCAAACTCCGGGGGCTTGATATTGCCTGGGGCCTAAATAGCTTATGCGGCCCATTTTTCGTTAAGGTAACCGCCAATGCGTTCCAGCGCCTTCACGCCTTCAGGCAGCACTGGATGGAACAGATGCCAGACATGGATCATCTCGTCCCAAACTTCGAGCGTCACATCGACACCTGCCGCCTTGGCGTTTTTTTCCAGCGTACGGCTGTCGTCCAGCAGGGTTTCATGATCGCCCACCTGGATGAGCATTGGTGGCAGTGCGCGCAAATCGGCAAACAGCGGAGACGCCAGCGGCGTCTTTGCGTCCTTGCCATTGAGGTAGAGCGCTCCCATCGCCATCAGGCCGGGCTTCTGCACCATCGGATCTTTCTCGGCGCGGCTGACCATGGTTTGCGAGTCGCCGGTTAAATCCGTCCACGGACTAAGCATCGCTACAGCCTTCGGCAGCGCCACCTTTGCGTCACGCAGCGCCACTAATGTTGCAAGCGTCAGGCCGCCACCAGCGCTGTCGCCGGAAATAGCCAGCTTTGCGGGTGAGACGCCCTGCGCCAGCAGCCAGCGATAGGCCTTGACCGCATCGTCAACAGCTGCGGGAAACGGATTTTCCGGCGCCATGCGGTAGTCAATCACCAGCACCCGCGCCTTGCTGGTTTCCGACAACTTGCCCGCCAGCGAACGGTGCGTAACAGGTGATCCGATCACATAGCCACCCCCATGCAGATACAAGATGGCGTGATCGGCGCGCGCAGACGGGCTTTCCACCCATTCCGCGGGTATGCCGTCCACCTTTACCGGCGTGACCTTGGTGTTGGGCGGCGTCGGCATCATCCCCATCGAGTTCTCGAACGACGCGCGCTGCTCCTGGATCGTGGCGTTAGGGTTGGCGACGATGCCGCGGATCATTTCCACGACGGCTTTCAGTTCATTCCCGGCCATGTTTTTTCCTTTGTTATAAGTTTGAGTACGGACAATTTCTCACATGCCCCATTTGCCGCGCAGAAATTCGCCGACGCGCTCGATACCCTGCTTGCCTTCGTCCAGCATTGGATGAAAGGCGTGCCAGACATGGATCATCTTGGGCCACACTTCCAGCGTGCTGTCGACGCCGCAGGCCTTTGCCTTATCGTGCAGCCGGACTGAATCGTCCAGCAGTACTTCCGCATCGCCGACATGGATGAGCAGCGGAGGAAGGCCGGTCAGATCGGCGAAATTTGGCGATGCGTGCGGATGCACCACGTTGGCGCCCTGCAGATAGAGGTTGGTCATCCCGTCCAGGCCATCACCACCAATCATCGGATCGGCCTCTGCGCGGGTCTTGTAGCTGGGATTGGTGCAGGTTAGATCCGACCACGGACTGATCAGAACGCCTGCGCCCGGCATCGGCGACTTTTCATCGCGCAAGGCCACAAGGGTTGCTGCCGTCAGGCCGCCGCCCGCGCTGTCGCCGCCAATCGCGGTTTTGCCGGGCTCATAACCCTGCGCCAACAGATATTTGAAACCGGCAACGCCGTCTTCCACGGCGGCGGGAAACTTGTTTTCCGGCGCCAGGCGGTAATCCAGCAGCAGCACGGCAGCTTTGGCGGCGCGTGAAAGCTCGCCCGCCAGCGAACGGTGGGTGTTGAGCGATCCCATCACATACCCGCCCCCATGCAGGTACAGGAATGCATACCCTTCCTTCACGCCGGGCGCGCGGATCCATTCCGCGTCACGGCCCGCGACGGTGAGTTTTTCCACTTTCACATCATCCGCGACGGGAAATGACGTTTTTTCCATCCCGGCGCGGCGCTGCGCCATGGTGACCTTATTGCCGGACGGTCCGCTCGAAGCCGCAGCCGCAGCGGCGGCGTTTTTGCGCATAATTCCCACTAGTTTCTCGATTGGCATCGCCATCGGTTGTTCCTTCCCTGTTGGTATTTTTTTGTCCCCTATCTTTGACCGGACAGGGGCTTCCATGCAACTATGATATCATGTCATGATGGAGAGGGATTTAGCAAAAAAATGGCGATTTACCGGTTTGGCGGCGACGCTCTGGAGACGGAGACCGAAGAATACTGGATTGCGCCCAACGCTATGGTGATGGGTAAGGTGGTGCTGAAAAATAACGCCAGCGTCTGGTTTGGCGCCGTGCTGCGCGGAGATAATGAACCGATCATTATTGGTGAAAATTCCAATGTTCAGGACAACGCGGTGCTGCACACTGAAATGGGTTCACCGTGTATCGTCGGCCGCAACGTGACGGTCGGGCATATGGCGATGCTGCATGGATGCGTCATTGGTGACAATTGTCTGATCGGTATCGGCAGCGTCCTTCTGGATCGGGTGAAGGTTGGCAATAATTGTCTGATCGGCGCCAATGCGTTCATTCCGCCGGGGCGGGAAATTCCCGATAATTCCGTGGTGCTTGGTGCGCCCGGCAAGGTGGCGCGCCCCGCCACGCCCGAGGAAATCGAGGGCTTTACCCGGTCCGCACTGGGCTATGTCGAAAACTGGCAGCGCTTCAAGGCGGGGCTGGCGCCTGATACGCGCTATAGCTAAAGTAGAGACAGAAAAACCAACAACAGCAGGGACAACCCAATGGCTACTTACGAATTTTGCAAGGTGGAACGCGAAGGTAAGCTGACGATCGTCACCATCAACCGCCCGGACGTAATGAATTCATTGCACCCGCCGGCCAATTTCGAGCTGGAAAAAGTGTTTGATGATTTCTCTAATGACCCCACCCAGTGGGTGGCGATCCTCACCGGCGCCGGGGACCGCGCATTCAGCGCGGGCAATGATCTGAAATTCACCGCTTCGGGCGGCAAGATGGAAATTCCGGCCACCGGCTTTGCCGGCCTGACCGCGCGCTATCATATGAACAAGCCGTTGATCGCTGCGGTAAACGGCGTGGCCATGGGCGGCGGCATGGAAATCGCGCTGGCCTGCGACATCATCATTGCCTCGGACAAGGCGCGCTTTGCGCTGCCGGAACCCAAGGTCGGATTGGCGGCGGGTGCGGGCGGTGTGCATCGCCTGCCGCGCCAGATTGGTCTGAAGCACGCCATGGGCATGATCCTGACCGGACGCCACGTATCTGCCGAAGAAGGCTTTCGTCTGGGCTTCATCAATGAAGTCGTACCGCACGCTGATGTGATGGCCACGGCGAAACGCTGGGCGGCGGAAATTGCCGAATGTTCACCCATGTCGGTACGCGCCTCAAAAGAAATGTCGATGCAGGGGCTGAACCTTGGTGGCGCGGAGGCGGCTGCCAACGGCAAGTATCCGGCGATGACGGCGCTGTTCAAAAGCTCGGACTCCACCGAAGGCCCCCGTGCCTTCGCTGAAAAGCGTAAACCCAACTGGGCGGATTCGTGACGCTATAAACACAGGCCCGTTCCTCTGATCACGCTGGACCGGGTCTGGCTGTCTTGTCTGCAATTCCTCCCTGTTTCTCTCCTTTCCAGTATCCTGGGCGATGTTGAAGCGTTGCCCAGGCGTCGTGGCCTGTGGGGGGGAACTCTCGGGCGCCACCAGATATAGAATTATGGTCCGCAGGCAGGCTGAACTCCTCCCACTCCTTGAAAAGGGGGGGCGGGGAGGAGGTCCTGTTCGGTTAAAAAAACGGCCTGGCCTTTACATCAGTTGAATTCGCATCGTTCGCCGTGAAATTTATTGATGCATCGAACACTATTTGTTGACACTTTTGATGATAGATTTGATACTGTCGTATTAGCAGCCTAATCAGCAGATATGTGAGCGTTGCGTTACAGTATCTAATCTGGAGGATAGAATATGCCGGTCAAAACGATGGTCAAAGACGAGATAAACCAAATTCCGCTCGACGAGATCGATGTCAGCAATCCGCATCTGTTTCAGAACGATACGATCGGCGAATATTTTAAGCGGCTGCGCAAGGAAGATCCGGTGCATTATTGCGCCAATGGCCATAGCGGTGCGTACTGGTCGGTGACCAAGTTCAACGACATTATGCGGGTTGATACAGACCATAATGCCTTTTCATCGGATTCGGCCCGGGGGGGCATTGCGCTTGACGGTCCTGGCGCCCGGTCCGAATCCAGTAGTCGGCCCGGCGCCCCCGATATGGGGCTGACGATGTTCATCGCGATGGACCCGCCCAAACATGACGAGCAGCGCAAAGTGGTGAGCCCGATCGTGGCGCCGCACAATCTTGAAACGCTTGAGCCGATCATCCGCGAGCGCGCCGCCGCCATCCTCGACTCCCTGCCAATTGGCGAAGAAATCGACTGGGTCGACCGGGTTTCCATCGAGCTTACCACGATGACGCTCGCCACTTTGTTTGATTTTCCCTGGGAAGAGCGTCGCAAGCTGACCCGCTGGTCCGACATGGTAACCGCGACACCGGGAAATGGGGTCGATAGCTGGGAGCAATGGCAGGAGGAGATGACAGAATGCGGAATGTATTTCAAAGGGCTGTGGGATCAGCGTGTGGGCGGTGAACAAAAACATGATCTGATTTCCATGCTTGCCGGTTCGCCCGCGACGTCCAACATGCCGTTCCCGGAATTTCTCGGCAATCTGATTCTGCTGATCGTCGGTGGCAATGACACGACCCGCAGCTCAATCAGCGGCGGCGTATTGGCGCTCAATGAAAACCCGGCGGAATACGTCAAACTGATGAATGACCCAAGTCTCATCCCCGGTATGGTGTCGGAAATCATTCGCTGGCAAACCCCCATCGCGAGCATGATGCGCACAGCCGTATGCGATGCCGACGTGGGCGGCAAAACGATCCGCGAAGGCGAGAAAGTTGTCATGTGGTATCTGTCCGGCAATCGTGACAGCGAGGTGATTGAGCGGGCCGACGAATTCCTGATCGACCGGAAAAACCCGCGTCAGCATCTTTCCTTCGGGTTTGGCATTCACCGCTGTGTCGGCAACCGTATTGCGGAATTGCAGTTGCGCATCATCTGGGAAGAGATCGTCAAACGCTTCAGCAAGGTAGAGGTCGTGGGCAAACCGGTCAGAAGCCTGTCGCACATTATTCACGGATTCACTAAGATGCCGGTGAAACTGCACGCCCGTTAAGGGCTGCGCTCAATTCGCACAACAAGAGATGGGTTAGAGAATGCCTAAAGTAACGTATATCGAACACAACGGAACGGAACATGTGGTGGCCGTGGACAGCGGCACCACCTGCCGCGACGCTGCGATCGACAATGACATTCCGGGAATCGACGGCGACTGCGGCGGGGTCTGTGCCTGCGCCACCTGCCACGTTTATGTGGACCCGGCCTGGCTCGACAAGACGGGCAGGACCGTGGCAGGCGAAATGGAAGCCGAACTCCTCCAGTTTGCCGAAGATTTCCGTGAAAACAGCCGCCTTGCCTGTCAGATTAAGGTTACCGAAGATCTTGACGGCCTGGTCCTGCGGATCCCCGCCGGCCAGCACTAGGTAACGCGCCACCATCCCGATATTGCTGCCGGGTCTCCCAGAGGCCCGGCATTTTTTTGCGCGGCCCGCCTATTCAAAACCTTCCAGGACGGCCCGGATGTGGGTTTAAGGAGCCGTGTCCATGCGGTTAAAATACTTTTTGGTATTTATATTGGTATCGATCTGCGTTTCGAAATTTGAACCATTTGAAGTTGGATAAATTCTAATTTATACCCACTCTACGCACCGCCTCACGCTTGAACGCTTTGTCATACCTGGCCTGGCCGCCTCGTTCTGAAAATACATTCTCAAGCAACCGGAACAAAACCTTTGCGCGTTCACGCGCGAATTGGTGGTGTGGGCGCCGTTAGTTGATGTGGATCAATTTAAGGGCCGGCGGGGGCAACTAGTTTCCGTCATTCATAGGACACTGGCCAAATATGGAAACTGGCCAAATACAACGGAATGGATTTGAGTAAAATGACAATGACCGAAACACGTACAACGACCACGCCAAAAAACGGACAAGAGAACAACCACTTCGATGTCGTGGTCGTTGGCGCAGGCATCTCCGGCGTCGGCGCCGCATACCATCTTACCACGCAGTGCCCGGATAAAAGTTTTGTCGTCCTCGAAGGGTTGGAGAGCTTTGGCGGTACGTGGCATACCCATCGCTATCCCGGAATCCGGTCCGATAGCGATCTCTATACTTTTGGCTACCGCTTCAAGCCATGGACTGGCGCGCCGATCGCATCGGCAGAGGAAATTCTCTCCTATATGGGCGAGGTGATCGATGAGAATGATCTTGCCAGACATATTCGTTACCAGCACAAAATCAGGTCGGCAAGCTGGTCGAGCGAGAACAATCTCTGGACACTTGAAGCCATCCGTACGGATACCGGCGAACGGCTCCGTTTCACCACCAGCTTCCTTTGGATGTGCCAGGGCTATTATCGTCACGAGAAGGGATATACACCCGAATGGGAGGGGGTGGAGGATTTCAAGGGCCGGATCGTTCATCCGCAACAATGGCCGGAAGATCTGGATTATAAGGGAAAGCGGGTCATTGTGATCGGATCAGGCGCGACGGCGGCGACCGTTGTTCCCGCGATGGCGGACGACTGCGCGCATGTCACGGTGCTGCAACGCTCACCAACCTATTTCATTCCGGCGCGCAATGAAAACAAACTGGCCGACCAGCTGCGTGAGCTGGACATCGACGAAACCTGGATTCATGAGATCGCACGCAGGCAGATTCTGCGCGAGCAGGACGAATTCACCCGGCGCTCGTTTGAGGAGCCCGAAGCCGTCAAACGGGATCTGCTGGGCGCCGTTCGCGCCTATCTGGGGCCGGATTACGATATAGACAAGCATTTCACACCGAAATACCGGCCGTGGCGGCAGCGCGTTGCATTCATTCCGGACGGCGATTTGTTCAGGGGGATCGCCTCGGGAAAGGCGTCGATGGTCACTGATGAGATCGAGAGGTTCACGCAGAAAGGCATTCTGCTGAAATCTGGCGAGATGCTTGAGGCCGACATCATCATAACCGCAACGGGTTTCGATCTCAGCATCCTCGGCGATATCAAATTTACCGTAGATAGTACGCCTGTCGACTTCTCGAAGACGGTTACCTATCGCGGGATGATGTTTACCGGCGTACCCAATATGGTATGGATTTTTGGGTATTTCCGCGCCAGCTGGACGTTACGCGTGGATCTGGTTGGCGACTTCGTATGCCGGCTTCTCGAACACATGAAGAAGAAATGCGTGAACAAGGTCACCGTCGCCCTTCGGCCCGAGGACAAGGATATGCCGCTCAAATCCTGGATTGACTCGGAAAACTTCAATCCTGGCTACCTGATGCGCAGTATGCATCTGATGCCCAGACGGGGCGATAAACCTGAATGGCAGCACACACAGGACTACTGGCTTGAGAAGAATGAGCTGCCGAAAATTGATCTCGACGCAAGCGAGTTTGTTTACATGTAACCCCGGTCAACGCCGGGCGCCCGTTTGCGCCCTGTCAGAACAAACGGCCTGAATATCTCTCGCGTTCCTGCTGAATGTGCGGTGCAATATAAAAGGCGCATCTGTGAGGGATGGAAGCCGCAGGCGGGTGGTTGTTTGCAAGTTGCGGGAATTGCAT
>JAUSQH010000407.1 GCA_030652895.1 Alphaproteobacteria bacterium | reverse complement strand
AGCTCAGCAGCACGGCCTTCTTCAGCCACTGGTTGACGGTCCACTGGCCGACACCCTGGCGCTCGGCCACGCGCACGCGGCCGGCGTTCAGATCGGCCATCACCTGTTCGACGGCGTCGCGGATTTCCGGCGACGTGGTGGCGGTGATGCTGGCACGACCCTCCCACGCCAGTTCGATGATGTCTTGCAGTTTCGGATTGTTCATGCGGTTTCTCTGACGTAGGAAGCGATGCGCTGGGCGGCCTCGACACATTCGTCGACTTCGGCAACCAAGGCCAGGCGGATGCGGCCGGCGCCGGGGTTCAGGCCATGGGCCTGGCGCGCCAGCAGGCTGCCGGGCAGCACGGCCACATTGTATTGAGCGAGCAGGCCGCGCGCGAAAGCGACGTCGTCGCCGCCCGCCACGCCGGCCCAGAGGTAGAAGGCGGCGTCGGGCAGCGCGACCTCGAGCACCGGCTGCAGGATCGGCAGCACCTGTTCGAACTTGCGCTGGTAGAGGGCGCGATTGGCCTGGACATGAGCTTCGTCGTTCCAGGCTGCGATGCTGGCGCGCTGCACCGTCAGGCTCATTGCGCTGCCATGGTAGGTGCGGTAGAGCAGGAACTGCTTGATAACGGCGGCGTCGCCGGCGACGAAGCCCGAGCGCAAGCCGGGCAGGCTGGAGCGCTTGCTCAGGCTGGTCAGCGCGACCAGCCGCCGAAAGTCATGCCGGCCCAGCGCCTGCGCCGCCTGCAGCGCGCCCAGCGGCGCCTGGCTGCCGAAGTAGATCTCCGAATAACACTCGTCGCTGGCGATGACGAAGCCGTGGCGGTCGCTGAGCGCGAACAGCTGCTGCCATTCGGCCAGCGGCATCACTGCGCCGGCCGGGTTGCCCGGCGAGCAGACGAAGACCAGCTGGGTGCGGGCCCAGGTGGCGTCGTCGATCTGCGACCAGTCGGCGGCGAAGTTGCGCGCCGGGTCGCTGTTGGCGAAGGCGGTGGCAGCGCCGGCGAGCAGCGCCGCGCCTTCGTAGATCTGATAGAA
>JAUSQH010000406.1 GCA_030652895.1 Alphaproteobacteria bacterium | reverse complement strand
ACCAGAATGGGCGGGCTGTGCACCATCGCCTTGGCGACCAGCAGACGCCGCCGCATGCCCCCGGACAGGGTGCGCGCATAGGCTTGCGCCTTGTCAGACAGGCCGAGCACTTCGAGAATTTCCGCCGTGCGCCGCTCGGATTTGGGAACGCCATACATGCCGGCCTGTAAATCGAGCAAATCGGCAGGGGTGAAAAACGGATCAATGCTCAGTTCCTGCGGCACGACGCCAATCGATACGCGCGCCTTGCGCGGATTGCGGTCAATATCAAAACCCCAGACGCGGGCATGTCCGCCGCTTTTGACGACCAGCCCGGCCAGAATATTGATAAAGGTGGATTTTCCCGCACCATTGGGGCCAAGCAGGCCGAAAACCGAGCCGCGCGGTATATCCAGATCAATGCCTTTCAGGGCATGTTTTGGCGGTCCGCCCCCCTGCCCGGCATAGGTTTTCTGTAAACCGCGCGCTTCGATGGCATTGTCACCTGCCGCCACTGGTATTTCGATGGTCGCTTTTGTGTTACGCATAAGAATGGGTATCATTGGGCGCCAAGCCCGGTCAACGGAGAGTTCAACGATTACGATGAGTGCAGCAAAAACCCCGCAACCAGCGCAAAAACCCCTTAGCCCGGGGGACCATCTCTATCTGATCGACGGGTCCGGGTATATATTTCGCGCCTATCACGCCCTGCCGCCTCTGACCCGCAAAAGCGACGGGTTGCCGGTGGGCGCAGTCAGCGGTTTTTGCAACATGCTGTACAAGCTGATCGAGGACACGAAATCCGGCGAGACCGTTACCCATATTGCTGTGATATTTGACTCCGCGCGCAAAACCTTCCGCAACGACATATATCCGGCCTACAAGGCCAATCGCGACGAGCCGCCCGAGGATCTGAAGCCACAATTCTCCATCATTCGTGATGCGGTGCGCGCCTTCAATGTGGTGGCGGTGGAACAGCCGGGGTTCGAGGCCGACGATCTGATCGCAACCTTCGTGCAGCAGGCCCAGGCGCGCCAGGCGCGGGTGACGATTGTGTCGTCGGACAAGGATCTGATGCAACTGGTCGGCGATGGCGTCGATATGCTCGACCCCATGAAAAATATTCATATCGGCCCCGATCAGGTATTTGAAAAATTTGGCGTCCGTCCGGACAGGGTCGTGGATGTGCAGGCGCTGGCGGGGGACGCATCGGACAATGTGCCGGGGGTTCCCGGTATTGGCATCAAGACGGCGGCGCAGCTTATTCAGGAATATGGCGATCTGGACACCCTGCTGGCGCGGGCGGGGGAAATCAAACAGCCCAAGCGGCGCGAAAATCTTCTGGAACATGCGCAAATGGCGCGCATCAGCCGCGAACTGGTACGGCTGCGCAGTGATGTTGAATCGGGCGTCGAAATTGACAGCATGACAATACAGCATCCGGATTCTACCCAATTGCTCGGCTTTCTTTCCGATATGGAGTTTAACACCCTGTCGCGCCGTATCGCCGCGGAGATGCGCGTAGAAATACCACAGCGCACAGCGCAGGCAGACGCTGGACCCGCCACGCAGAAAGTCCCGATGGGCGAGCGCGGGGCGCCCGGCGCAACCATTCCCGGGCTGGATGCGCGCATTGATCCGTCCACATATGAAACCATAACCAGCGCAGAGGCGCTGGAGCGCTGGATTGCCGCGGCCTATAAGGCGGGGACCGTAATCATTGATACCGAAACCAATTCGCTGGATGCGATGCGCGCGGATCTGGTGGGGATTTCGCTTTCAACCGCGCCCGGAATTGCCTGCTATATTCCTGTTGGCCACACAGGGCCTGACGGGGATGGCGCGCTGTCGCTTGGTGGCGGTGCGCCCGCGCAGCTTGCGCGCAGTGAGGTTCTGGCGCGCCTTAAACCCCTGTTCGAGGATCCCGGGGTGCTGAAGGTCGGGCAAAATCTGAAATATGACATGCTGGTGCTGTCCCGTTATGGCGTGGGCCTTGCGCCTATCGATGACACCATGTTGCTGTCCTATGCGCTGGATGCCGGATTGCACGGCCACGGCATGGACGAATTGTCCAAACTGCATCTGGGCCATACCCCCATCGCCTTCAAGGAAGTTACCGGCAGCGGCAAGGACAAGCGCACCTTTGACCGCGTCCCCCTGGACAAGGCGACCGAATATGCCGCGGAAGACGCCGATGTCACAGGCCGCTTGTTTCATATTTTGAAGCCGCGGCTGGTGGCCGAACATATGACCGCGATGTACGAGACGCTGGAGCGGCCGCTGGCGCCGGTGCTGGTGGAAATGGAACGAACGGGTATCAAGGTGGACGCGTCACTGCTGGCGCGTCTGTCATCTGAATTTTCCCAGCGCATGGCGGAATATGAAGACCAGATTTATGCGCTAGCCGGAGAGAAATTCAATATCGCGTCTCCCAAACAGCTTGGCGAAATACTGTTCGGAAAGCTCGGCATGGCGGGGGATCGAAAAACCAAGGGCGGGGATCAGTCCACCGGCGCGGATGTGCTGGAATCACTGGCGGCGCAAGGCCATGATTTACCCGCGCGTGTCATCGACTGGCGGCAATTATCGAAACTCAAGGGCACCTATACAGAGGCCCTGCAGGCGCATATTAATCCCGATACGGGGCGTGTACACACGTCCTATTCAATGGCGGCAACGTCAACCGGCCGGCTGTCGTCGAATGACCCGAATTTGCAGAACATCCCCATTCGAACGGAAGAAGGGCGCAAGCTGCGCGAAGCATTTATTGCGGCGCCAGGCCATAAGCTGGTCAGTGCGGACTACAGCCAGATCGAGTTGCGGATTCTGGCCGAAATCGCGGATATTGATGCCCTCAAACAGGCCTTTTCCAGAGGCGACGATATTCACGCCATTACCGCAAGCGAGATGTTCGACGTGCCGGTGAAGGATATGGACCCCGCCATTCGCCGCCGCGCCAAGGCGATCAATTTTGGCATAATTTACGGCATATCCGCCTTCGGTCTGGCCAATCAATTGCGCATTCCGCACGGCGAGGCGCAGCGTTATATCGCCGCCTATTTTGAGAAGTTTCCTGGAATTCGCGCTTATATGGATGAGACAAAGAAAATCTGCCGTGAGAACGGTCATGTTACGACATTGTTCGGGCGCAAGATTCACTTTCCCGGCATCAATCAGAAAAACCCGGCGCATCGCGCGTTTTCCGAACGCGCGGCGATCAATGCACCGATTCAGGGCTCGGCAGCAGATATTATCCGCCGCGCCATGGTCCGTATTCCCGGCGCGCTGCGCAGCGCGCGGCTGAATGCGCGCATGCTGTTGCAGGTGCATGATGAGCTGGTTTTTGAGGTGCCCGATGCAGAGATCGAGGCAACCAAAAAGCTGGTCAGCCGCGTAATGGAGCAGGCAGCCATGCCTACCGTGGCTATATCCGTGCCGCTAACGGTTGATGCCAAGGCCGGAGAAAATTGGGAACAGGCGCACTAAACGGGCAAATGATCAGGCCGCGTAACGCGCAAGAACTGATTCAGGATCTATTCCCGCCTCACGCAACATAACGCTGAGTTCCTCGATTTTGGCGGCGGCCTCTGGCCCCGCCCCGCTGCCCAGATAATCTTTTAACGCGCCCGGTTGGCGGATAAAACTTAGCGCAATGCGCTGCGCGTGATCACGGGATTTTCCCCTGGTGAGTATGTTTGATGACGCCAGTTTCAGCAGCGCAAGGCATTTACTGAGAGGGTTATCCTGACCATTGCTGACCCGGTCAAACAAACGATTGGTTTCAATAATTGCAAAACAGGCCGCGTCCAGATGCTGGGATATTGCCTGTTTACGTGTCGTATTCAATTCTGACTGCAAAACCTTGTTTTGCAGATCACACAACAGACGCAGGCGGTTAGATACAGCCACATCAGGAGAGGCGAAATATTGATTGAAGGCAGGCGCGTCCAGCATCGCTTGCAGAATTGCCGAGAGTTTGCGCTTGTTCGCATCGCCGACAATATTGTCGCCGATATACAGCAGGCGCTCCGCCTTATCGGCTGGATTTTCCGCCTCGTTCAGATAGGCGTCCAGTGTGTCGGGCGAGATCAGGCGTTCGGATCGGCTTCGGAATGCGGCCAGCACTTCGTCATTGGGTATGAGGTTGCCGCAGGCCAGAACCACCTTTGACGCCAGCCGGCGTAGAAATTTTACCTCCGCGGCAAGTGTGTCTTGTGAAAGACGTTTTGTTCCTTCCAATTCCTTCAAAACGCGCCGGAGGAGTGCCGTGCGCGCTTCGGGAAGTGCACCCGCGCCAAAATGTGTGTTGAGGGAAGCTATCCCCGGAGAAGCCATTTCGGCCGGGTTAAGCAATCCGCTGGCCAGTTCGACCAGGCGTTGCAGGGCGCTGCCCAGATCCTCCTGTTCGCCGACCACATCTTTGATGGCCGAGGATGCGGATAGAATTTCCGATGCATACCCATCAATGCATACGAGGCAAAATTTTTGTAACGCCGGATCGTCGTGCGGAACGTCATCTATCAATTCCAGCATACGCACCAGTTTGTCATCCCAGTCTTCGCAATCCTCCAGATGGGCGGTGATGGCCGCGTTAAGCAGATATTCCCGGCGCGGATCTGTGGTCAGTTGCTTTGCCAGGTCACCCAGATTTTTATTTTTCAAGCTCGGCAAACGCTTTTTGTCGCGGTCCACATAGACCATAATCATGGCGTCGCTGACCAGCTTGTGCAGTGTTTTTACACGCTCGCCAACGGTGCCTTCCCCCGCTTGCGATTGAGAAATAGCCATTTTTTGCACCGCCGCCTGCAGAACAGTGCCGGTGCTTTCAAGGCGTTCCAGATTGGCGGGGCTATGCAGCAATTCAAGTGACGTAATTTTCCAGCGATTCAGGCTGTCCTGCAGCAGCCGGACAATCGTTTTCCGCGCGTCATAGGAATAAAGATCAAGCGGCTTGAAGCACGGAAGGGACTCAACAGATTCAGTCTTGCCCGCGCCAGCACTACGAGTATCACTCTCGCCCTCCTGGAAGATGCGCACCGACAGATAATTACCGTCATCGCCGAGCGTTTCCTTCGTCACCTGTACAGAAGTACCGCCGCCGACCAGTTCTTTTGCCTGCTTTAGCGCCTTGTCGCGTGACTCCATGGCGCCGTAAAACTGCCATTTGCCTTTTGGCGGCTTGACGCTGATCTCATAATGTATCTGGCCGCTTGACATGCCTGCCTCTATATTTCCTGAATTGAGGGCATGTTAGGCGAAGGGCGTTAATGGCAGGTGAACGGGATCGATAAAATAGCTAATAAAGGGTTAGAGCCAGCAATGGGCATGGTCACGCGCGTACGACAGGGCGCAAAAATAATCAGCGTGATTTTGAGCTGTACAATAATAGTGCCTGCTCTTGCCGCAAACCCCGTATCAGTTGATACGAAGTTGCGCTCAGTCCCGGACATTCAGATTACCCTTTATGCCGGTGATGTCGGGGGTGCGCGTTTTCTTCGTTTTACGTCTGCCGGGGAACTGATCGTAAGTTCGACGGGTGACGGCCGGGTGGTCATCCTGTCCCGGGACCACGACGGTGACGGCGCTGCGGATTCGAGACGTATCCTGCTGGACGGGCTGAATGGGCCCCATGGTATCGATCTGTCTGGCGGCATGCTGTATGTGGCCGAAGAGGATGCGATTGGCCGTATCGCCATTAATGAAACGACAGGAAACGTTGAAGGCGTCTATACGCGGATCATCACGGGACTGCCTCAGGGCGGCGGACACTCAACCAGAACCGTGCGGGTTGGGCCTGACGGTAAACTGTACGTAACCGTCGGGTCGAGTTGTAATGTCTGCCTGGAGGATGATCCGCGCCGTGCGGCAATGCTGCGTTATGACATTGATGGCTCCAATGGCGAGATCTATGCGCGGGGTTTACGCAATGCGGTGGGCTTTGACTGGCGGCCTTCGGATGGCGCACTGTTCGCCACAGATAATGGCCGCGACCTGTTGGGCGACGATTTTCCGCCCGATGAACTGAACCTTATTGAGCAAAGCAGGCATTATGGCTGGCCCTATGCATATGGAAATAACATTCCCGATCCGCAGTTGGGCGCAGGCGCTGAGGAAGCAATTGCAAAGGCGGCGCCACCAGCATATGAATTTCGCGCCCACAATGCGCCTCTGGGGATCGCTTTTGTCCGTAACCCTGACGCGCCCGCAGGATTGCGCGGCGCAGCGCTGGTGGCGCTGCATGGTTCGTGGAATCGCAGCACCAAGGATGGGTATAAGGTCGTATCGTTACACTGGCAGGAGGACGGCGGCATTGCCCAGCGTGATTTTTTCTGGGGCTTTCTCGACAATGATAACGTCATTGGCCGCCCGGTGGATATCGCCGAAGGGCCGGACGGGGCCTTTTATGTCTCCGATGACTATGCCGGCGTAATCTACAGGCTTGCCCTGGTGTCCAACCGGTGTACCTGGTCGCTTTGGCCTCTGCGGGTTCCCTCCCTTCAATGTCTGATTGAGGATTAATAAGCGATACCGTGCTGGAAAGTCACCGTCGAACTATGCCAGATTAGCACGGTAAAAATAATACAAGCGGGAACAGGAAAATGCGACTTACAACACCGCGGGTTAAACCGCTGCAGGACGATGAACTTAGCGAAGAACAACGCGAAATTATGAAACCGCTGGCACGAAATGGCCGCGTGTTCAATATTTTCCGTTCCATGATTCATCATCCGGTGCTGTTCAAAAATTGGCTGACATTCGCCAATTATGTTTTAAGCAAGCGAAGCAGCATTTCGGCCCGCGACCGCGAAATCGCCATTTTGCGCATCGGCTGGCTGTGCAAGGCCGAATATGAATGGGCGCAGCATGTGATTATCGGCAAGGCCGCGGGCATCACGGATGAAGAGATTGATCGCATCGCGGCAGGGCCGGACGCCCCCGGTTGGGACGCATTCGATGCGGCAATCGTGCGTGCGACCGATGAATTGCACAAAGACAAAATCGTCAGCGACGCCACCTGGAAAACATTGTCCGGACGGTACAATGAACAGCAATGCATGGATCTGGTATTTGCGGTCGGTCAATATAATATGGTGTCGATGGCGCTCAATACGTTCGGCGTGCAACTGGACCCCGGCCTTAAGGGTTTCAAAAAATAATGGATGCAGAGGCGTTTTTTAACGGCGTCGACGCGCGCAGCCGCCGCGTGGAAACGCCGTGTGGTGACGGGCACATGGTATGGCGCATATGGGGTCAAGGCGCACCGCTGGTGTTTATTCATGGCGGTGCGGGGGCCTGGTCACACTGGATTCGCAACATCCCGGAATTTGAAGGCGGCCGCATGGTGATTGCGCCGGATTTGCCTGGACTGGGCGAATCCGCATCTCCGCCAAAACCCTATACGCCGGAAAGCATCGCCAAAATTGCTGCTGACGGCCTGCACCATCTGCTGCCGCCGGGCGCGCAATTTGATATGGTGGGGTTTTCGTTTGGCGGCATGATCAGCGGCCTCATGGCCAGCCTGCATGGCGCGCGGGTACGCACTTTGACGCTGATGGGACCGAGCGGTTTAGGCGGACAATTTGGTAATATCCGGCCGCCGGTAAGGCTGCCGCAGGGCGGCACACAGGAAGAACTGGCCGCTGCGCACCGGCACAATCTGGCCGCGATCATGCTGCACGATCCGGCCAAAATCGATGATCTGGCCATGCATGTACAGGCAATCAACGCGCCGCGCACCCGTGTGCTGAGCCCCGAACACGCCATGAGCGAAAAACTGCTCAATGCATTGCGTGAGATTCCGGCGCGGGTTTGCAGCATCTGGGGAGAATTTGATATTTCATCGCCCCATTTGCAGCATCGCCGCGATGTGATTGCCGACGTTCATCCGTCAGCAGAGTTTTACATTATACCCGGGGCAGGGCATTGGGTGCAATATGAGGCGGCCGATGAAACCAACGCCTTGCTGAGAAAGTTCATTGCGTGAATAGGGACCGGAAAGTATATGCCGCTGCGGTGGTTTGCCCAGGTTGCTATGCCTTGAAATGCAGGCACCGTCCCTGTACGCTGACCGCACGTATTTGATGCCCGTGAAGTACACAGTTAGTCAAGTTCACACGGTCGTTACTTCTCGAATATGAAAGGGCGAACCCCATGGGCATGCAAGCGGCCAAGAACTGCGTCGACATCGGCATCATTGTAAAAGATATCACGGCGAGCCTTGCATTCTATGTAGACGTTCTGGGATTGTCTAATATCGAAGTGCTGCCAACCGGCTTTGGCAAGTTGCACCGGCTTGCATTCGGCGACAGCTTTGTAAAACTGATCGACCCAAAGAAAGCGCCGGAAGCCGGGCCAACCGGCATGCTCGCTCAACTTGGCTTTCGCTATCTCACCTTCCAGATCGCCAATATCGACGAAGTCTGTGCGGCATGTGAAAAGGCTGGCGTCCCGTTCGAAATGCAAAAGCAGGAACTGCGGCCCGGCGTGACGATCGCCATGGTGCGCGACCCGGACGGAAATGTGGTCGAATTCGTACAACGCGCCTGAGCGCCCGGAAAAACAATAATGCAGGAATTTGATTATGTGATTGTCGGGGCGGGATCGGCTGGCTGTGTGCTCGCCAACCGGCTAAGCGAGGACCCCAAAGTCAGTGTACTGCTGTTGGAGGCCGGGCCAAAAGATCGCAGCCCGATGATCCACCTGCCCGCAGGCTTTGCCAGCACCCTGAAAGACCCAAAGGTGAACTGGCTGTATGAGACCGAGCCGGAACCTGGCACGAATAACCGGGCCATCGTGTGGCCGCGCGGCAAGGTCCTGGGCGGGTCGTCCTCCATCAATGGCCTGCTCTATGTGCGCGGTCAGACGCAGGATTATGACCGCTGGGCGCAACTGGGAAATAGGGGCTGGGCATGGGATGATGTCGAGCCGTATTTCAGAAAATCCGTCGATCACGCTGAGCCGGGGACGCTGCATGGCGTGGGGGGCGGGCTTGCGGTTTCTGCGACAGCCGACCGGCATCCGATCAGTGACGCATTCATTGCTGCGGGCGAACAGCTGGGCATTCCGCGCCGCGATGATCTGAACGGGCTGGATCAGGAAGGCATCGGCTATTACCACATGACGGCGCGCAATGGGCTGCGGGTCAGCACCGCCAAGGCGTTTTTGAAACCCATCCGTTCCCGCCATAATCTAACGGTCGAGACGGATGCGCTGGCGTTCCGGATTTTTCTGGAAGGTATGCGGGCGGACGGGGTGGCGTATAGCCGTGGCGGGCGGCAATGTTACGCCAAAGCGGGGCGTGAAGTTTTGCTGTGCGGCGGGGCGATTAATTCTCCGCAATTATTGCAGCTATCGGGCATTGGCCCCGCAGCATTATTGCGCGCGCATGGCGTTGATGTCGTGAAAGACCTGCCCGGCGTTGGTGAAAACCTTCAGGATCACTATGTCGTCGGCTGCGCCTACCGGGCGACGCAGGCGATTACGGTCAATGAAATGTCGCGCGGTCTTTCACTGGTGCGCGAAGCCGTGAAGTGGGTGGTGTCGCGGCGTGGCCTGCTCGCGATGAGCGCGGCGCATATTGGCGCCTTTGTAAAGACGCGGCCAGAACTCGATAGCCCGGATGTGCAATATCATATCCTGCCCGCCAGCATGACGCAGAATATCGCCTCGGGTAAACTGGACCTTGACCCGTTCCCTGGAATGACTTGCGCGCCTTGCCAGCTGCGCCCGGAAAGCCGCGGCTCAATTCATATCAAATCCTCGGTTCCAACCGTGTACCCGGCGATCCGCGCGAATTATCTTTCTGCGAGTCTGGACCAGGAAACCGTTGTGGAAAGTCTGAAAATCGCGCGGCGCATGTTTAACGCCGCGCCGCTTGATCCCTATCGGGGGGCGGAGTTGGAGCCGGGCGCGGATGTGCAGACAGATGATGAATTACTGGCGTTTGCACGCGAACGCGGAAACACGATTTACCATCCCGTCGGCACCTGCAAGATGGGCAGTGATCCGATGGCGGTGGTGGATACGCAACTGCGTGTGCATGGGGTGCAGAATTTGCGGGTCATTGACGCCTCTATCATGCCAAATCTGGTGTCCGGTAACACCAACGCGCCGGTCATCATGATCGCCGAAAAAGCCGCGGATATGATAAAGGCGGCGCGCACGGCCTGACATAACTTTATAAAGGAAGCTCCTTGCTATTGCCGCTTGCGGCTTTTACGCTTGCCACGGGTAGAATTTCAAAGCTCATAAAATAACCATAAGGGGCAGGGCGCATGAAGTTTGGCATTCTTTACAATACCGACTATTACCCGGAAGTGCATGGATCGGCCGCGCAATATTACGAGGATATTTTAACCCAGGTGGAACTGGAAGAGGCGCTGGGATTTGACGCTGTCTGGTTTGGCGAGCATCATTATTCCGGCTATTCGTTTGGTTCTCCGCCGGTCATTGCGATGGCGGCAGCAGCGCGCACCAAACGCATCCGCCTAGGCACGGGTGTGTCGCTGATCCCCCTCAACCATCCCATCCGTCTGGCGGAAGAATATGCGATGCTGGATGTGCTCAGTGGCGGACGGCTGGAATATGGCATCGGGCGCGGGTTTCTCAAATATTCGCATGAAGTGTTCGGTATCGATGAAAACGAAAACGTCGCCCGCTATCACGAGGGCACTGACATAATCGTGAAGGCGTGGACGGCGGATGGCCCGTTTTCCTATGACGGCAAATTCTGGAAATTGAAGGATTACACATTCTTTCCCAAGCCTTTGCAGAAGCCCTACCCGCCCATATACGCGTCCGCCGTTGTCACACCCGAAAGCGCGGTCTGGGCCGGCCAGCACGGGTTTCACCTGTCCAGTGCGTTTTTTGTGCCACAACAGGCGCGGGTCAGGGAGGTGCTTGATTTATACCGCCAGAGCCTGCGCGAACATGGCTTCAAACCGGAAGAACGCGAAATTTCCGGCGTGTTTCAAATGTACTGCGCGCCAACTCAGGAGCAGGCAGTACGCGAAGGCACACAGTACGCCATGAATTATTTCAAATTCTTCGGCGGGCTGGATCAGCGGGCGTCGCATGATTCGAAGGATTTTGAAAAACATGGCAAAGGCATATCGCGGACCTTCGCCGCGGCGCCACAAGGCGGGTCGGACCCCGCGCGCCAGTTCATGATTGGCGACCCGGCTTTTTGCATCGATCAGATCCAGTGGGCCCAGGAATATTACGGCACCAACTATCTGATCTTTGAGGTGGCCCAGGGCGGTGAGCCGCACGATCTGGTGATGAAGTCCCTGAAGCTTTTTGGTGAAAAAGTGCTGCCGGCGTTCAAATAGACGGCCGCACATCAATGCAGTGGAGAAAATAATGTTAAGTGTCGCATACGGGGATTTATCCGGACTGGCTGGCAAGGAAATTGGCGTGTCCGAATGGGTGACGCTGGATCAGGCCAAGGTCAATCAATTTGCCGACGCCACCGGTGATCATCAATGGATCCATGTGGACGTCGCGCGCGCCAAGCGTGAAATGGCCACCGGCGGCACCATAGTGCACGGCTATTTCACCTTGTCGCTGATCCCGAAATTCATGTTCGAATTGCTGGAAATCACCGGAATCAGCCAGATGATAAACTATGGGGCGAACAAGGTGCGCTTCACCAATATGGTGCCAACCGGTTCCAGGGTGCGGGGGCGGCTGAAGGTTATGTCGGTCGAATTGAAAGGCAAGGGCGCCACCATGAACTATGAAATGGTGCTGGAAATCGAGGGCCAGGAACGCCCGGCCTGCATCGCCGAAGTCATTATGATGGCGCTTCCTTGATATTGTCGCTCCGGCCACGATATAATGACGTTGGGAACGCTAGATAAAGGGACACCAGAACATGGCGGATGGCGGACAGGAAAAAAAACCCAAGGTGGTAAAAACCGACGCGGAGTGGAAGCAGCAACTGACGCCGCAGCAATATAACGTCGCCCGCAAGGCGGGGACGGAGCGTGCGTTCAGTGACAATGGGCATGACAATAAGGATCCGGGCCTGTATCGCTGCGTATGTTGTGATACACCCTTGTTTCCATCGGACACCAAATACAATTCCGGCACTGGCTGGCCCAGCTTTTTTGCGCCTGTAGACAAAGATGCGGTGGCCTTTCGCGAGGATCGCGGCCTGTTTTCACGGCGCACCGAGGTAATTTGCGCCACCTGCGAGGCGCATCTGGGTCACGTGTTCGAAGATGGTCCCAAGCCTACGGGTCTGCGCTTTTGCATGAATGGCGCCGCGATGAAATTTGAGAAGGAATAGGCGCCTATTCCCCGAACCGCTGACTAACCCATCGGGTTTTGCAGGGTTTCTTTAGCAGCCCGAGGGCCGCCCTGGATGAGCGGCGGAAATCTGTCGCCCAATTCGTTTA
Source organism: Alphaproteobacteria bacterium (assembly GCA_030652895.1). Lineage (GTDB taxonomy): Bacteria > Pseudomonadota > Alphaproteobacteria > UBA11222 > UBA11222 > UBA11222. Next base: position 25 of record JAUSQH010000406.1, on the reverse strand, counting down.
CGCCAGTTTGCCGTGGCACTGCTTG
>JAUSQH010000398.1 GCA_030652895.1 Alphaproteobacteria bacterium | reverse complement strand
CCGCGGCGAAACAGCGTGTGGTCGTCGACGACCAGGATGCGGATTTCACTCACGCCGCGGCCCTGGCTGCCAGCGGCGGCGCCGCGGCGCGCTGCACCGCCGGCAGCGTCAGCACCACCGAGCTGCCGCGGCCGGGCGTGGACATCACGTCCAGCGCAGCGCCGATGCGCTGAGCGCGCTCGCGCATGATGCGCAGGCCGACATGGGTCTCATCAGGCGTGGGCCCGTCGCAATCGAAACCGATGCCGTCGTCGCGGACCTCGAAGCGCCAGGCCGGCTGCTGCTGAACGTCGAGCCAGACGCGCGCCGCGCGCGAGTGCTTGCGCACATTGGACAAAGCTTCCTGGACGATGTGCAGCACCTGGATCTGCAGGTCGGGCGCCAGTGGCACACCATGGCCTTGCATCGCCAGCGTCACGGCCAGGCCGGTCTGGTGCTCGAACTTGCGCAGCGTGGTCTGCAGTGCCGGCGCGATGTCCTCGGCATTGGCGCGGGTGCGAAAGTGCATCAGCAACTCGCGCACGTCGCCATGGCATTCGCGCACGCCGGCGTCGATCTCGCCCAGCACCTGCTGCTGCTGCTGCGGGTCGGCGCTCTTGAGCGCGTCGTCCATCAGCTGAACCTGGATCTTCAGGAAGGCCAGCGACTGGGCGATCGAGTCGTGCAACTCGCGCGCCAGAAAGCCGCGCTCTTCGGCGATCGCGGCTTCCTTTTCCAGCCCGTCCAGGCGCAGGTTCTCCATCGCCGTGGCCAGTTGCACGACCAAGGCTTCGAGCAGCGAGCGCTCGGCAGCCGACAGCGTGACCTGGGCATGGAAGAAGAGGTCAACCTCGCCCATCTGGCGGTCTTTGTGGCGCACCGGCAGCGACACCAGGGTGTTGAATCCGGCCGCCTGGCAGCCCAGTGGCTCAATGCGCTGCAGCGGCAATATTGGCACGGTGCGCAGGCCCGGCTTGGCGCTGGGCACGCCGCAATGGCAGTCACCGGCCTGGATGCAGTGCTCGCCTTCGCTCATCCAGTCGGGCAGTCCTTCGCAGGCCAGCATCAGAAAGCGCGCCTGGGCTTCATCCGCCCAGCGCAGCGCCACGCCATCGGCGCGGGCGATGCTGCGCACCCGGCTGGCGAAGCCCTGGGCCAGCTCGTCCAGACTGGCCGCGCCGTTGACCATCGAGGTGACGTCGTACAAGGCCTGCAGGCGCTCGCGCTTTTCCTGCAGCTCGGCGGTCTTTTCGCTGACCTTGGCTTCCAGGTTGCGGTGCATGCGCTGCAAGTGTTCGGCCATGCCGTTGAAGCCGTCGGCCAGGGTGCCGAACTCGTCGCTGCTGCTGCGCTCGACGCGGGCACCGAAGTCGCCGGCGTCGATGCGCCCGATGGCTTGCTCAAGCAGACCCAGCGGCTCGAGCACGAAGCGAAAGCCGACGAACAACAGCAGCACCGAGCCCAGCATCACCAGCGCCATCAGCGCCATCTGCAGCAGATGCAGCAGCGAGGTCCAGCGCGACAACTCGTCCTCGACG
>JAUSQH010000391.1 GCA_030652895.1 Alphaproteobacteria bacterium | reverse complement strand
CGCGCATTTTCGCGGCTACATCCGCATCATAGTGAAACTTGTCTTCATTCACGACCGTGGGCACACGGAAAAATTCCGCCCGCACACCCCAGTCCTGTTTCAGCCGCTCTCCCATGAACCGTGTGCCTGAGGCGATGACATGGGCGTATTCGGCCGATCGACGTTCGAAGAACCGCGCCAGCCGGAATTGCAGGCTCTTTTCATCCCAGGCCCCCGCATCGCGCGACACTTCGCTATGGGGTTCATACTGATACAGGAACAGGCGCATGCGCAGCGGCAACGCGCAGAAGTAAGCGAACGATCCGGCGACCGAGCCGAGGGCCGCAATATGGCGATACCCCTTCATCCGCAGCCAGGCGACAGCGACCAGACCAGACAGGACATCGCGGAATTTCCGCACCAGGCTCATGCCCGGATGCCAGGTCAGCGCGGTCCATTCCAGTCCCTGTTTCTGCCACTGCGCCACAAGGGCTTTTTGCGCGTCGGTCAGCGGGTGGCGCGGGTCCTCGAACGTGACGACATGAAACCGCACCGGCGCGACCGGGTCCTGCAGGTAGTTCTTGATGTAAAGCCAGAAATTTCCCTGGATCAGCGGGTCGAACAGGCGGTTGTAAAGAAAGATGATGATGGGGGTCTTCCGGGGCATCGGGGACTTTCAGTCAGGAGATAAGGCTTCCGCGCGGGCCAAGCGCCTGCACGATACGGTCAAGTTGGCGCGGATAGGTATTCTGATGGGCGAAGGCCTGCCGCCGGGCGACAGCTTCGGCGCTGTTCCATGCGGCGGGGTCGGCCGCAATCAGGCCAAACCGCCTTGCATAGTCCGCCCGATCCAAGGCCGTTTCGATCAGGTCGGGCCGATCTTCATATTCCAGCGTCCGCGTGGCCAGAATGCAGCGGCCGGATGCAAGATATTCCATCATCTTGTGCGGATTGGCCAGTTGATCCAGATGCGCATCCGCCAGATAGGCCACCAGAAGTACATCGGCACGGTTCAAAAAGGCGGGCAGAAAATCGGCAGGCTGACGCCCCCAGAACACAGTATTGGGGGCTAGGCTGGTCGCGCCATGAAGACCCTGCCCGGCAGTATATGTACCAATGAAGTGAAAGCAGACTTCAGGATGCGCGCTGACCAGTTGCGCCAGAAGCGGCACATCCATATAGGCAATGTCCAGATTGCCGATCAGAACCGCATTGACCATGGCGCGGCCAAACCTTTGATCGAGCCCCTCGGGCCTGAATTGGGCTGCATTCCGATCTGCATGGCCATGCGTGATGCGGATCAGCTTGCGCGCGACAGGTGACAGGCGCTGTTCAATGGGCGCGGAGATCGCGATGGACAGATCCGCAGTCGCCGCAGCACTTTCGGGCTGGAAGTTCTGGTTCAGGTCCACCTGCTGATAAATCTTCAACCGCGAGCCCGCGAAGCGCAAATCGTAGAAGCGTGAATTCTCGAACAGCCAGATCACATCGACAGGCCGGCCCAGGGTCTTTTCCACCTGGCCCAGCCAGCGCGCTTCAAGCGACCGGCGCAGCGGGCCGGGCAGGAAACGCAGACCGGGGGCGACCTTGGGCGCGCGCAGCACCTGCAAGCGGCCCTGCCCGTCGGCCACGGGCTCCAGCCGGATGCCCGGTGAGGTGTCGGGCGGACCGTAAAACAGGACTTGATGCCCGCGCCGCGCCAATTCCATCGCGTAATGGTGCTTGCTGACAAAATGCCCTTCCCAGGGTTCCGGCGAGATCAGAAGGATCGTGCTCATTGCTGCGCAGCGACAATCATGTCGTGCCGCCGCCTGGAGCGGCGCAGCATGAAGCCCGGCGCTCAAGACGATGTTCCGAATCCAAGCGACTGCATTGCCGTTCGATAGCGCGCGCGCAGCACCGCGTCTGAAAACTGCTCGGACGCACGTTCTGCAATGGCGGCATGGTCCCAGGCATCGGCTTG
>JAUSQH010000383.1 GCA_030652895.1 Alphaproteobacteria bacterium | reverse complement strand
AAAGCCGTCGATATGTTCCGCGCCATCGGTGACGGCAGGATCAAGGCGGTGTGGATCATGGCCACCAACCCCGCCGTCAGCCTGCCGGATGCAAATGCGGTGCGCGCCGCGCTGGGCAAATGCGATTTTGTCGCGGTGTCGGATTGTGTCCGGGGCACAGATACGTCGCGCTATGCAGATGTGCTGTTGCCCGCTGCGGGATGGGGCGAAAAGGATGGCACGGTCACCAATTCGGAACGGCGCATTTCGCGCCAGCGCGGCTTCATGCCGCTGCCGGGTGAGGCGAAGCCCGACTGGTGGATCATCACCGAGGTGGCGCAGCGCATGGGCTATGGAAAGGCGTTTGAATATTCAAAACCCGCTGATATTTTCCGCGAACACGCACTTTTGTCCGGGTTCGAAAATACCGGCGCGCGGCTGTTTGATATCAGCGCCCTTGCCGCACTGGATGATGCCGGCTTTGACGCCATGTCACCGGTGCAATGGCCGGTAACGGCGGCCCATCCGGAAGGCCTGGAACGCCTGCTTGGGGATGGCAAGTTTCCAACCCCGGATGGGCGCGGGCAGTTTGTCGCCACCCCCCCCGGCATTCCGGCTTTCTGGCCTGTGTCGGATTATCCCATGGTGCTGAATACGGGGCGGACGCGCGACCAATGGCACACCATGACGCGTACGGGATGCGTGGCGAAACTCGGCCGCCACAGCCCTGAACCCTATGTTGAAATTGGTGCAAGTGACGCCGCCAGATATGGCGTCACTGAGGGGGGGTTGGCCCGGGTGCAAACCGGGCTGGGAAAAACTGTGCTGCGTGTCCGGATTAGCGATGATCAGCGGCCCGGCATGATGTTCGCCCCCATCCACTGGAATGATCAGTTCGCCTCGCAAGCGGTAGTGGGAAAGCTGATCGCACCCGCGACCGACCCCGTCTCTGGCCAGCCGGAGTTCAAATGTACGCCTGCCAGTATAGAAGCCGCAGATTTTCGCTGGTCAGGCCTGCTGTTATCGCGCCGTCAGCTTACCCTTGCTGGTATCGGCTATTGGAACAGGCGCGCAGGCGACGGATGTCATATCTACCGTCTGGCCGGAGATGATGACCCTGCCCTGGCCGGACAGTGGGTGCGAAAATATTTTGGCAGTGTGTTAGCGGAAGGGAATGTTGAATATCAGGATCGGGGACGGGGCATGTACCGCGCCGCACATGTTGGTGCGGCAGGCATCGATGCCTGTCTGTTCATCGGCCCGGGCGACGGCCTTCCGGACAGCGACTGGCTGGAGTCCCTGTTTTCTGAAACAAGGCTCGCACATGAGGTGCGGGCGGCTATCCTGCACGGCCGTCCGGCTGGACGGATATGCGACAGCGGTCCGATGGTCTGCGCCTGTTATAATGTTGGTCAGAAGACGATCATAAATGCCATACTCGAGGAAGGCTTGGAAAGCGTGACCGAAATTGGCGCGGCGGTGCAGGCAGGCACCAATTGCGGGTCGTGCCGCCCGGAAATTCAGGCCTTGTTAAACAGCGTCGCCGCACATCAGGATGCCGCCTAAAAGATATTTTCCGGAGTGCTCCAGTATGCCCCATTTTGATGACGCCATTGCCGCGATGGATGCGGCGCATGCGCAAGATCCGAATCAGATAATGAAGGATGGGGAATTACACCCGGCCGAGCTTGTTTACGCCCGGCGCATGAGCGAAATGCTGTACGCGGTTTATCCCGATGCATCAGAGGCCCTCCGGCTCGCGGCGCGATGCCAGCACATTAAACGCTGGGAGCTTCCCCGGACAGATTATCCCGAAGGCCGGGCCGGTTATCTGCGATGGCGAACCGAAGAAAAGCGCCGGCACGCAACCCTTGCCGGGGAAATTTTGCGTGCGGCCGGATATGACGATGCGACAGCCGGCCGGGTAGGTCAACTGGTGCGCAAGGAACGGCTGAAACAGGACGAAGACACACAGCGCCTGGAAGACGTGGCCTGTCTGGTGTTTCTGGAAGACCATCTGGCGGACTTCGCCCCCAAACATTCAGAGACCAAAGTCGTTGATGTGATCGCCAAGACCTGGCCAAAAATGTCAACCCATGGCCAGCAGGCAGCGTTGAAACTTTCGCTTCCTGATTTGTCGCGCCGTCT
>JAUSQH010000381.1 GCA_030652895.1 Alphaproteobacteria bacterium | reverse complement strand
GAAGCCTTGGTGATACCCAGCAGGACCGGAACAGCTTCCGCTGGCTGACGCCCTTCGGCGACAACTTTTTCGTTGATCTCGTCCAGCTCCAGACGGTCGATCTGTTCGCCTTTTAACAGAGTCGTTTCACCAGGATTGGTGACTTCCGCCTTTTGCAGCATCTGGCGAACGATAACTTCGATATGCTTATCGTTGATGGGCACGCCCTGCAGACGATAGACCTCCTGGATTTCCTGCACCAGATAGTTAGCCAGTTCCTCGACGCCCAGAATAGCAAGAATATCGTGCGGAGCAGGATTGCCATCCAGCAGGAACTCACCCTTACGGATGAAATCGCCCTCCTGTACAGCCACATGCTTGCCTTTTGGGATCAGATATTCGCTCGTTACCGTTGGGTCATCTGTGGCTTCAACAATGATTCGCCGCTTGTTCTTGTAGTCACGCCCAAATTTGACGATACCATCCATCTCCGCCAGCACCGCATGATCCTTCGGCCGCCGGGCTTCGAACAGTTCGGCCACCCGCGGCAGACCGCCGGTAATGTCACGGGTTTTGGCGCTTTCGCGTGGAATGCGGGCGAGCACATCGCCCGCCGCGACCTCATCGCCATCGTCGACCGACAGAATCGCATCCACCGACAACAGATACCGCACATCAAGGTCGCCCGTGCCGAGTTTGACCGGCTCGCCCTTGTCATCAACTATTGCAATGCCCGGCTTAAGATCGCCACCCTTGGGTGAAGAGCGCCAGTCGACAACAATCTTGTTGGTGATGCCGGTTGTGTCGTCCACCATATCGCGCACCGAAATGCCATCGACGAGGTCAACGAATTTAACGATCCCGGATTTCTCCGTAATAATCGGCAAGGTGTATGGATCCCATTCGCACAGGCGCAATCCCTTGGTCACCCTGCCGCCTTCCTTTTGCAGCAGACGGGTGCCATAGGGTACCTTGTGCGTGGCCCGCTGACGTCCATTGTCGTCTACTATCGCCAAAATACAGTTGCGGCTGAGCACCACCTGACGGCCAGTGCGGTCGGTGACCAGGTTCTTGTTTTCAATCTGCAAAACGCCTTCGTGAGTCGCCTCTATGAAGGATTGCTCCGCCACCTGCGCTGTGCCGCCGATATGGAAGGTGCGCATGGTCAACTGCGTCCCCGGCTCGCCAATTGACTGCGCCGCGATAACACCCACCGCCTCGCCGATATTCACCGGCGTTCCGCGCGCCAGATCACGGCCATAGCATTTGGCGCACACACCGACCTTGGAGTCGCATGTCAGAACGGAACGGATACGCACAGACTGAATATCCGCAGCCTCAATCAACTCAACCGTTGCTTCATTGATCTCCTGCCCGGCGGAGGCAAGAACCGCATCACCCACCGGATGAAGCACATCGTCACAGACGGTGCGCCCGAGAATTCGATCCCCCAGCCGCTGCAATACTTCGCCGCCCTCGACAACCGCCGCCACATTCAGGCCGCGCAGCGTACCGCAATCCTGCTCCTTGATAATGCAATCTTGCGCCACGTCGACCAGACGCCGGGTGAGATAACCGGAATTGGCGGTCTTCAATGCAGTGTCCGCCAGCCCCTTGCGCGCACCATGCGTCGAGTTGAAATATTCAAGTACGGTGAGCCCTTCCTTGAAGTTCGATATGATCGGTGTTTCGATAATCTCGCCCGACGGCTTCGCCATCAGCCCGCGCATACCGGCTAGCTGCTTCATCTGCGCCGCAGAACCACGCGCGCCGGAATGCGCCATCATGTAGATGGAGTTCAGCGGCTTCGCCTTACCCTGCTCATCAACGCCGGCATTCGAAATTTCCGCCATCATTTCGTCGGCAACACGGTCCGTACATTTCGACCAGGCATCAATGACCTTGTTGTATTTCTCACCCTGCGTGATCAAACCGTCCGTGTACTGCTGCTCATATTCCTTGGCCAGTTCCCGCGTATCGTCCACCATTTTGGTCTTTGCCTTAGGCACCACCATGTCGTCCTTGCCGAACGAAATGCCAGCCTTGAATGCATGACGGAAACCGAGCGCCATGATCCGATCGCAGAACAGGACCGTTTCTTTTTGCCCGGTATGGCGATACACCACATCAATCACGGTACTGATGTCACGCTTCGTCAACAGACGGTTCACAAGGCTGAACGGCACTTGAGGATGACGTGGCAGAAGATCGCCAAGCATCATACGGCCCGGCGTTGTGTCAACGCGTTCGGCGAATTCATTGCCTTCAGCGTCGGCGCTGATGCGGCGCGCCTTGATCGTCGTGTGTAACGTCACCGCACCACTGGCCAGCGCGTGTTCGATCTCCCCCAGATTGGAAAACACCATGCCTTCGCCCGCGGCGCCCGGACGTTCAATGGTCATGAAATAAAGACCAAGCACAATATCCTGGCTGGGCACGATAATCGGCTTGCCGTCGGACGGACGCAGAATATTATTGGTCGACATCATCAGGACACGCGCTTCAAGCTGCGCCTCAAGACTAAGCGGTACATGCACCGCCATCTGATCGCCATCGAAGTCGGCATTGAACGCAGCGCATACCAGTGGATGCAACTGAATGGCCTTGCCTTCAA
>JAUSQH010000355.1 GCA_030652895.1 Alphaproteobacteria bacterium | reverse complement strand
TGCTCTACCAGGCTGAGCTACACTCCGATGCAAGGCGTGGGTTATAGCGGCTGGGCCTGGGGGCCGCAAGCATTTGCGCACGTTGAAATTAATTGGCTGGCAACTTTTTTAACCTGACTATGGTGATGCACGTCATTAAGGTTGTTTCGGACGTTGTCATATAGTGGAACCGGCTCGAAAGAAATTTTGTTTTGCGACCTGAGTATGGGGATATATTTATCCGCGACCTGGATCTAAATTTCCAGCGCCCTGAGCTTGCACAATTCTTCACTTACTGGAACGAAAGGCGCGGCGCACGGCGGTTTCCCAGCCGCGCCGATATTGCGCCGCACGACATCACGCACCTTTTGCCGTGGCTGCACATGTATGACGTCGTAGATGGCGGAAATGACTTCCTGGTCCGGCTTGCGGGAACCTCAATTTCCAGTTTTTTTAACCTGGGGAATCCCCATGGAAAATCCATCTCTATCTTGCCACCGCAGATTTTCGAACGTCTGCATCATCATCTGACCGCGGTGTTGCTGGAGCGGGCGCCAATCCGCTTTTATACCAAGAAATCCGTCATGCCGGGGCAAGACTTTCAAGGATCGGAAGGCTGCTACGCGCCGCTGTCGCGCAATGGCGTTGGTATCGACATCATCATTTGCCTCATGATGTTAGAGAACCGCAAATAGCTGATCTGTCCTCTGGGATCATCCCAGCGGGAGGTGTTACAGCGGGCCCAGAGGCGGACTAGCACTTCCGCGTGTTAATATGTATTGACCGTTTATATTATTAGCGCGAATATTAAGACGTTCGCTACTAAGTTTATGCTTCACAAAGAAGAAGTACTTTTCCTCGCATAAAGGCGTTTTATTATGAAGCCCGAGGATAGAGAAGATGGAGAAGGTTTCTTTCGCGATCTGGGCCTTAACTTCCGGAATCCCGAACTTCTCGAATTCCTTGCTTACTGGATTGCGAAACGTGGCGCGCGTCAATTTCCCGCTCGCGCTGATATTTTACCACGGGAAATTATTCACCTTCTGCCGTGGGTCCAAATGTATGACGTAATAGAAGGCGGCAAGGAATTTCAAATCCGGCTGGAAGGCACGGCACTGTCAAAACTGATAGGTTCCAAAACTCTCTGCGGCAAACCCCTTTCAACATTGCCCGCGGGCGTTTTCAAGCGCATGCAAACCGCGTTGAACTGGGTATTGGAAGCGAGGGCGCCAATTCGGACCGACGCGGCGCAAACGACGATCCCGGGGCAAGAACGTTACGGTATTGAGGCGTGCTTCGCCCCACTTTCAGATAACGGTTCCGATATCAACATTATTATCGCCGTATCAATACTGGAGAAGCACAAGTAGCGGATTATTCCGCCGCGTGATGAACATCCTTACCCATATGCGGGTCCATCATCCGATGCAGATGCACGATAAAATACCGCATATGCGCGTCGTCCACCGTCTTCTGTGACGCAGCTTTCCATGCTTTTAGCGCAGAGTTGTGGTCAGGGAAAATCCCTATAATATCAAGCTCTTTGGTGTTCTTGAACTCGATCTCCTGCGGATCGGTCAAACGGCCACCGAAAACCAGATGCAGTAATTGTTTGGACATGACCTGCTCCATTTAGCGGATACTGACAGCTTAACAGCAACTGGTTAAACATTCATGATTGCGTGTTTTGTATATAAGCCTCACCAGCGCTTGGCGAAAGGCCGGAAATTAACGCATACTAAGATTTTTTTACACGGGGAAACGGCCATGGACCTGACATTCAGTCCTGAGGAAACCGCCTTTCAGGAGGAAGTCCGCGCATTCCTGCGGAAAAATTTAAGCCCTGAACTAGCTGCCAAGGTGCGCGAGACAGGGTATCCCACACGCGCCGACATCTCACCGTGGCACAGTAAGCTGGCTGAAAAAGGCTGGGCGGCTCCGAAATGGCCAGTGGAATATGGCGGACCTGGATGGTCCGCGATGCAACGGTTCATTTTCGACGCTGAATTATCCCTGGCCTCCGCGCCGCAACCCCCCGCATTTGGAATCGGCATGCTAGCCCCTGTGCTCATACAATATGGCAATGATGCGCAGAAACAGCGCTTTCTGCCGAAGATTTTATCGGGCGAGGAATATTGGTGTCAGGGTTATTCTGAACCGGGCGCGGGTTCGGATCTCGCCTCTCTGAAAACCCGTGCCGAGAACAAAGGCGATCATTACCTGGTGAACGGGCAAAAAATCTGGACCAGCAACGCCCATGAGGCAGACTGGATCTTCTGTCTGGTGCGCACAGACCCTGCTGTCAAAGCCCAGGAAGGCATCAGCTTTCTGCTGATCGACATGAAAACGCCCGGACTGGTGGTAAAGCCAATTGTCTCGATCAATGGCAAACACAGTCTGAACGAGGTGTTTTTCACCGATGTGAAGGTGCCGAAAGAAAACCTGGTCGGCAAGGAAAACCAGGGCTGGACCTACGCCAAATTCCTGCTGGGCAATGAACGCACAGGCATTGCAGGCGTCGGCCGGTGCAAGGCCGCACTCGAGCGGTTGCGCGATCTGGCCGCGATCGTGCGCGATGGTGACGCCCGGTTATGTGATGATCCGGATTTCAGTCGGCGCTTTGCGGCTATTGAAACAGACCTGCTGGCGCTTTCCCACACAGATCTGCGGGTTGCAGCGGCGGCGGCCGAAGGGGTCGCGTTAGGGCCGGAAGCCTCAATTCTGAAGGTCAAGGGCACCGAAATTCAACAGGCGATCAGCGATCTGGCCGTTGACGCGCTGGGGCCATACGCCGCGCCATTTGATCAGCCGCATGGCGACAATCTTGGCGGCATTGGCCCTGCAAACCGCAAGGGCGTTGTGCCCGCCATGCTGTTCGGGCGCGCTGCCTCCATCTATGGCGGCACCAACGAAGTGCAGCGAAACATCGTCGCCAAAGGCGTATTGGGGCTATGAAGTCTGAATGCTAAGTTTTTCACAAGCCGCGGAGAACAACAAAGAACCGATTGCACAAATACTGCGCGCAGCGTTCGCCGAGGTGCGAAACGTTCTTGAGATCGGCAGCGGCACCGGACAGCATGCAGTGTATTTCGGCCAGTGCCTGCCGCATCTCATCTGGCGCACCAGCGATCTGGTGCATAACCTACCGGACATACAAGCGCGGCTGACTGTGGAGGCCCCCGCAAATGTCGTGCCCCCGGTGGCGCTGGATGTTGCCGATCATCCCTGGCCGGTCACAAACATTGACGGCCTTTTCAGCGCAAACGCCATCCACATCATGTCCTGGGAGCATGTCATGCACATGTTCCGGGGCATCGGCGAAGTGTTATTGGAAAAGGCCACCGTCTGCCTTTATGGCCCGTTCAAATATAACGGCGAATTCACCACGCCCAGCAATGCGCAATTCGATGTCTGGCTTAAGCAGCGCGATCCGCTCAGCGGCGTCCGCGATGTCGAAGCCGTGGATGCGCTGGCGCAGGCGCAAGGATTGGCACTGATTGCGGATCACCCCATGCCGGCCAACAACCAATTGCTGGTGTGGAAAAGGGGATAGGACATCTCATTGCCAATAATTGAGGCGATCACTTCTCATGAACCTTTGATCCGGCTGGCGTGTTCGGCGGGCGTGTTTTCGCTCGTCGGCGCATGGGAGGCATATAACCCTTGCCGGGCGCGGATACTCAGCCGCTGGCGGCGCTGGCCCAGCAATCTTGGAATCGCGGCGCTCAACACTGTGCTTCCACGCATTCTGTTCCCTACGGCAACCATAGCCTTTGCGACATTCGTCGAGGCGAACAACTGGGGTCTTTTACAGTTGTTGGGACTCCCGGAACCGGTGACCATCGCACTTGCCATTGTCGCCCTCGACCTTGCCATTTATCTTCAGCATGTGCTGTTTCATGCAGCGCCATCGCTATGGCGGCTACACCGCATGCACCACGCCGATACAGAATTCGACGTCACCACCGGTTCCCGGTTTCACCCCCTGGAAATTATAATTTCATTGGGTATCAAGCTGGTGCTGGTGGCGGCTCTGGG
>JAUSQH010000318.1 GCA_030652895.1 Alphaproteobacteria bacterium | reverse complement strand
CGCGGCTCAAGGCCGATGCGGTTATGCACCAGCCCGATGGTGCGGACCCCCTCGATATAGGTCTGGTCAAAACTACCATTGAACAGTCTTCCCCAATGTGCTGTTTGCGCGCTTACCAGCCGCGACACATGATTACCGCCGATAATCTTGACAAGAGCGGGCTCGGCCGTCAGTTGATGGTAAAAGCGCTCCAGAATTGTGGGCAGGGCCTTCTCGACCACAGGCCAGAATTCGCGCAGCGCCTGGCCCGTTTCCTCGTTAATGCGCATAAACCGTAACCGTGTCTCGCGATCCTGGTTATCAAAACTAGTTGGTTTTTCGATCATTCCGGCCTCCTTCAGCCATTGTTATTTTGAGACCCCAACGCGTATTCGCCTTGCCCCAAACTACGAACTATTTCTGTTTTATGACCGGGAAATAGTTAATAGATTCTATAAATTGATGATAACTATTGAAATATTATTATTTATCCTAGGTATATAATTCACATTCTATACTTGAGTAGATAATTCAGATAAATCACGGAACCCATGACTGCTAACTGTTCCTCCGCGATGTCATAAAACAGCCGGGAGGGATTGCTCTCCAGCGTCCTGCGCGGTAAAGCATATTCCGGCAAAGCCAGTTATTTACCGGCAAAATTCCAGGAGAAATCCCCAATGGCAAACGACAATAAAGTTCACTTTCAGTGGGATGATCCGTTTCAGCTTGCTGATCAGTTAACCGAAGAAGAACGTATGATCCGTGATGCGGCGGCGGCGTTTGCTGAAGAGCGGCTGATGCCCGGGATTGTTCAGGCCAACCGGCATGAGACCTTTGATCGCGCCATTTTTCGCGATATGGGGGCCGCCGGGCTGCTTGGTTCAACGATTACGGGCTATGGCTGTGCGGGGGTTAACTATGTTTCCTACGGGATTGTCGCCCGCGAAATAGAGCGCGCCGATAGCGCCTACCGGTCCTGTATGAGCGTACAATCCAGCCTGGTCATGCATCCCATCCACGCCTATGGAACCGAAGAACAGCGGGAAAAATATCTGCCCAAGCTGGCGACCGGCGAATGGGTCGGATGTTTCGGCCTGACCGAACCCGATCATGGCTCGGACCCGGGCAGCATGATCACCCGCGCGCGTAAAGTTAACGGCGGCTACAGCCTGTCCGGCGCAAAAATGTGGATCACCAGCGCGCCCATCGCAGATATCTTCGTCATATGGGCCAAGTCGGAGGCACATAATAACGATATTAAGGGCTTTATCCTTGAACGCGGCATGAAGGGCCTCAGCACCGACAAAATCGAAGGCAAGTTTTCCCTGCGCGCCTCACCTACCGGCTCGATCTCCATGGACGAGGTGTTCGTGCCGGAAGAAAATCTGCTGCCTAATGTGGCCGGGCTGAAAGGCCCGTTCGGCTGTCTGAACAATGCGCGGTATGGCATTGCCTGGGGCGCTCTGGGGGCGGCCGAATTCTGCTGGCATGCGGCGCGGCAATATACGCTGGACCGTAAACAGTTCGGGCGGCCGCTTGCCGCCAACCAGCTGATTCAGAAAAAACTAGCCGACATGCAGACAGAAATATTTATCGGCCTGCAAAGCTGTTTGCGTGTTGGGCGCCTGAAGGACAAAGGTCAGGCAACCCCGGAGATGATATCCCTGATCAAGCGTAACAGTTGCGGCAAGGCCCTCGACATCGCCCGCGCGGCGCGCGATATGCATGGTGGCAACGGCGTATCTGATGAATATCACGTTATCCGTCATGCGATGAATCTGGAAGCTGTGAACACTTACGAAGGCACACACGACGTACACGCACTGATTCTGGGGCGCGCCATCACTGGCATCGCCGCATTTTCGTAACAGGCTGCAACAAGAATTTTAGGTGGAATAGGAGTAGACGAATTTAGGAACGACGGTTTAGCTGCGATTGCCAGAAATTTTCCAGCGCCATGAGGGAGATGTTTAAAGCAGTAAATTCTTCTGAGCCCAAAACCCCGGCTTCTTTCAGCAATTTACTTTGCCGGGTATACATCTCGCATACCAGTTTTCGAATACTGTGTCCCGCAGGCGTTAGCCGGACGCGCACCGAACGGCGATCCTCGACCGATCGTTCATGATGAATATAGCCGCATTGAACAAGTTTTTTCAGGTTGTAGGAAACGTTTGATCCGAGATAGTGTCCGCGCGAGCGCAACTCGCCCGCACTCATTTCTGAATCTCCAATATTGTACAACAGCAAAGCCTGAATATTATTCACCTGGGTGTGCCCAGCTGAATCAAGTTCCCATTTTAACATATCCAGCAATAATCGATGTAGACGTTCCAGCAAGGAAACAGAGTCAACATAATTTTTCAGCACTGTCGAACCTTGTATCGTATTTATATTTTCGTTTTCACCGACGCTCATTTGCGACACATCTGTTCCCACTGGAATCAACACTCTCTTTTGTACATCGAATTATTCCTAGTTAATTGCTAAATTTGATATTTCAAGATTAAATACTTCTAAGTTTATATATATTTTTCCGAATAAAATTTTGTTAATAAAACTACAGAGTAGCAGCCGTCACAAAAGTGATTAAAATTTCTCTCGCCTGCTTAACTCCACTAGCGAAGACAAATAAACTCATTAGACTCGTGAGAATGCGGACCGTTAATTATTATACCAAAGCGAAGAGTGGTCATGAATGGAGAAAAGCAATAACAATAATATTGAGCGTCTGTATACGGCGATTTTTAAGCGGAGACAGGGACAGTCGCGACCCTTTCAGTTTGATATGACTGGGGAATATATTAATTATTGGTTCAGTCTGCCAAAGAAAGGACTGACGCCACAAAAATCCAGCATTGATCCGCGCGGTATGATTCGGATGCTCCCGGGCGCCATCATGCTTGAGAAAGATCCAGCTTCGGGCGGCTATCGCATTCGCTTGTTTGGTACGGGGAATGTGACGCGGTGGGGATTTGAAGCGACGAATGCCGACTATATGGATTTACTACCACCACAACATCGCAACGCAATTTCCAAGAAATTTGCGCAATCAATCGAATATCCATGCGGTCTTATATTGTCTGGAGATGAGCTTTATACCTCTGGCCGGATCATTCGTAATGAAATGGCCTTATTTCCAATGCTCGCCGATGATCCAGGAAAAGCCATCCTTTTTGGTCTGATCACTGCCGCTCCAGATCAGCATAACGAGTATGCCAACGATGTCCTCGCGAGCGTTTTCTATACGATCAGCGCCACGCATTACGTCAATATCGGCGCTGGTGTACCGGGTTAATTGCCGCGAAGAAAGCGAATGATTCCGGAAAAATCCATATCCCCATACCCGGCCGCATTGAACAGGCTGTAAATTGACTGGGCTTCAGCCCCCAACGGGGTAGATGCGCCACTCGCCAGGGCAGCCTGCTGGGCGAGCTTTAAATCCTTCAGCATCATCGCCGCGGTAAATCCCGCTTTATAATCATTATTGGCTGGTGATGTCGGGACCGGCCCTGGAACAGGACAATAGCTCGAAATTGTCCAGCACTGACCGGTCGCATTGGCCGTTACCTCGAATAGTTTATCATGGTCCAGGCCAAGCTTTTCGCCGAGCACAAAGGCTTCGCATACACCGATCATGGTGATGCCGAGAATCATATTGTTGCAGGCCTTCGCCGCCTGTCCGTTGCCGGAGCCGCCCGCATGCACAACTAACCGGGACAACGGCTCCAGAAAGGGCTTGGCGCGCGCAAAAGCCGCGTCCGCCCCGCCAACCATAATTGTCAGGGTTCCTGCCGCTGCCCCACCGACCCCCCCGGACACGGGGGCATCGATCATATCCAACCCGGCATCTGACGCCGCGCGCGCAACTTCGCGGGCCGCGCCGACGTCGATGGTCGAACAGTCGATAAAAATCGGTTTGGTTTTGCACCTGGAGAGCAATCCATCCTTACCAAGATAAATACCCTGCACATGCTCACCCGCCGGCAGCATGGTAATTACCGCATCGGCGTCCTCCAGAACGCCGGCAGGCTCACTTGCGCTGGAGGCGCCGTCCTGCGTCGCAGCGTCGCGCGCGGACGCAACAATGTCATAGACGCAAACCTTGTGCCCAGCCTTCAGAAGATTGCGCAACATGGGTAGCCCCATATTGCCTAACCCGATAAATCCGATATTCGCCATCTTCCCCGCCCCTTTTATTCAAGTATCAGTTCACGAGAGCCGAGCGGCGCAAAATACGCAGCCACATCAGCCGTGCTCACACCCGCCAGCGTGCCGGGTGTCCAATTCGGCGCATCCCCCTTGTCTATTACGGTGGCGCGCACGCCTTCATAAAAATCGCGCCCTTCGATAAACCGGTTCGCCAGACGGTATTCCATTTGCATGCAGGCGTTGAAGTCAAGTTTCGCGCCCTCACGCAATTGCCGAAAAGCGACTTTGCTGCTGACAGGTGATTTGCTCAGGATGATGGAACGGATTTGGGAGGCCCAACTATCGCCTTCCCATAGCAGCGCCTCCACAATCTCCTCAACGCTGTCATGCGAAAAAATCCGGTCAATACGGGTGCGATGCTGCGCAAGTGCGGGCTCATCCGCTGGCGTTTGTGCGAATTCGGCAATGACGTCTTCTATTGCAGGGGCGTTCGCCAGTGCGGCCTGCAAATCATCAAACCGTGCTGCTGGAACATAGGCGGTGGCGATACCGCAATACAGCGCGTCCGCCGCGCTGATCCGCGTCCCGGTCAATGCCAGAAACAAACCCAGTTCTCCAGGGCAACGTGAAAGGAAATAGGAGCCGCCCACATCGGGAAACAGACCGATTCCGGTTTCCGGCATGGCGAAACGTAAATTCTCACTGACGATGCGGTGCATCCCATGCACGGACACGCCAACGCCGCCCCCCATTACAATACCGTTGAGCAAGGCGATATATGGTTTCGGAAAATGTTTGACCAAGGCGTTCAGACGGTATTCGTCATGATAAAAGTTATAGGGATACGCATCCTTGGCCAGTCCCAAATCATATAGCGCGCGAATATCACCACCGGCGCAAAAAGCCCGCCCTGCTCCTTTGACTGCAACGGCCTTTACCGCCGCATCGTCCCGCCAGATGCGCAACTGGCCGTCTATTGCGTGGCACATCCCAAGCGTCAGGGCGTTTAACGCCTCGGGCCGGTTTAGTATAATAAGGCCAAGGCTTCCCGTCCGCTCAAAAAGCACTTCTGCGTCGCTGCTCACCACCCTAATCCTTCAACAGTTCGCGGCTGATAATCACCCGCATGATCTCGTTTGTGCCTTCCAGAATTTGATGCACCCGAACATCGCGTAAAAAACGCTCCAGCGGAAAATCACTCAAATAGCCGTAGCCGCCATGAATTTGCAGCGCTTCATTCACTACGTTGAACCCCGTGTCGGTTGCAAATCGTTTCGCCATGGCCGCAAACAACGTTGCGTCGGCAGCCTTCGCGTCCAGTTTTGTTGCCGCCTGGCGTAACAGTAATCGCGCCGCTTCCATTTCGGTCGCCATATCCGCAAGCTTGAACTGCAACGCCTGGAAATCGGCCAGCCTTTTGCCGAAGGCCATGACCTCATCGATCGAGGCGCCTTT
>JAUSQH010000316.1 GCA_030652895.1 Alphaproteobacteria bacterium | reverse complement strand
AAAGGCGCGAGGTACGTCGGCATCGATGGGAAGAATGTCGGTGTCACTGCCGCCAAAGGCGGCGTGGGCGGCTTTAACCACGCCCAAAAACTCGTCAATCTCTAGCCGAGTGAAGTCGTAGGTTGGATACTGGCCTGTGCGCGCGTTGGCAAACGCCGCAATCTTGTCCCTAACTGCGCCTAGCGCACTGCTCTCATCCGCAGTGAATGACGCATTGTTTCCCAGCCCTTCCTGCCACTTCTTGATTTTTTCGAAGAAGTTTTTAGGGTGTGGGAAATTGGCCCAAGGACGTCCGGCTGCGCGTTCGATCTGAACCACGCTGACCAGCGTGCGCAAAAAGCGACGCATGTCGTGACTTGGCGTGGCTGCAGCTTCCACGGCACCATCGCGCACGGCGCGAAGTGCCTGAATCAATGTCGGCCGTTGCGCCTTGGCGCTGGCCTGGGTAAACGCACTCCACTCCGCGCTGTTCCAGAACCAGAGCGGCACTTGAAGCTGCTCAATGCCGCTGTCTGGTTTCGATTCGACAGCGAACACCCGCACTTTCCCCAGGCCATCAAATGCCTTGGCGTATTCCCCATTGGGGTCGAGAACGATAAAGCGGGCATTGGGGTCTTCTCCGCCACGTGCTTTCCGCGCTGCTTCGAGCGACCAACGGATCAAACCGGCGACCGAGCAGGATTTGCCGCTGCCGGTATTGCCCAGCACAGCAAGATGGCGGCCGAACAGCCGGTCGGGGTCGATCTTGACTTCGGCATTGGCGGCCAGCGGGCTGATGCCGATTTTTACCCGGCGGTTTTCGCCGGATTCAACGATGGCGCGCAGTTGGGTTTGGGTCGGCAACAGCACGGGGTCACCCACTGTTGGGTAGGCTTCCACTCCCCTCCGAAACGTGTAGCGCTCCATGCCAGCGTTTTGGCCTTCGTACGACAGGCCACCCAGCGGGTTGAGGCTCATCTTGCGCAGCGGATATGGCAAATCCACCAGACCGAAGTCCTGCATGCCTTTGCGCTTGGGATACTGGGAGCGCTCGATGGTGATCCACTCTACCTGTGCGACCAGATAGCCTGCATCACTGGGTACCAGGACATAACCGTTGATACGCGGGAATGGTCGTGGAGTGCCGGTATTCAGTGCGAGGTTCTCAGGCGCTTCGATGTCCAGTAGTACCTTGATTTCATCGGGCGAGACAAAGTCGATGCTGCCGATACGCAGGGAATCGACGTAGGCAATGGGGGAGAAGCTCATAGCGGGTCTGTCCCCTCAAAGTCCGTACCGGATTTTGCTACCGCCGGGCCTGGATGGCCCTCTGTGCCGAAACGCTGCTTCAGCAACTCGGCCATGCGGAAGGTTGTTTTATCGATGGCAG
>JAUSQH010000315.1 GCA_030652895.1 Alphaproteobacteria bacterium | reverse complement strand
AAAGGCGCGCGCGCGGCCCTCCAGCCCTTCGATCAGGTGCCCCGCCGTTTCACGCACCGACATGATGTCGTTGACGCGCACCCGTTCACTGTCGCCCGCACCGAAATCATTGCGCCGCAGAGGGGTGGCGTAGCTGGCGCTATCAAGCTTCTCCATGTTGCCGAGCACGAGATCAACCTCGGGCATATCGGCAAAGCGTTGCGGTTCGATTTGGGCGGCGCAGCCTGTAACAATTATGCGCGCATCCGCATGATCGCGGCGCGCCTTGCGCACCGCCTGACGGGCCTGACGGGTGGCCTCGGCGGTTACCGCACAGCTATTGATGATGATGGCGTTTTCAAGTCCCGCGTCATGCGCGCGATTGCGCATCACCTCGGCTTCATATTGATTGAGACGGCAGCCGAAATTGATAACCTGTGCGCCGTTCATGGTTCTGCGACCAGTCCCACGGCAAGCATACCGCGAAAGCTATGTGTGGCGGGGCCGGTCATATAGATGTGATCGTTGGCTTCGCGCCAGTCAATCTCCAGTACGCCGCCGTCCAGTTCCACCCGCACTTTACGGTCCGCCAGATTTTTGCCGGTGCGTGCGGCTGCGGCGACAACGGCACACGCGGCGGTGCCGCAGGCCTGCGTCACCCCGACGCCGCGCTCCCACACCCGTAAGCGAATGTCATTGCGCGCGCGGATCTGCGCAAAGCCGACATTGGTGCGCTCTGGAAACAGCAGATGGTTTTCCACCAGCGGCCCGATACGTTCGGGATCATGGGCGGCGATATCCGGGACAAAGAATATACAATGCGGATTACCCATATTGACCGCGCTGGGAAAGGCCAGAACGGGGCTGTCGATGGGGCCGATCTTGATATCGACGCCGCGCGTGTCCATGCGCTCCTCCAGGGGAATGTCTTGCCATTCGAATTTCGGCGCGCCCATATCTACGGTGATCAGCCCCCCTTCCCCGGCCCAGCACTGCAGCAGCCCCGCATTGGTTTCGATCATTATCTGCTGTTTTCCGGTTTCTTCCATCATCAGCCGCGCGATGCAGCGATTGGCGTTGCCACAGGCGTTAACCTCGCTGCCATCTGCATTATAGATTCCCATGAAAATCTGGGCGCGCGGGTTGCGCGGTGGCCCCATGGTGATCAGCATATCGCCGCCCACACCGCGCCGTCTGTCTGTGATCCGCCGGATAAGCGCCGGATCAACGCCAAGCGTTTGCTGGCGCAGGTCGATGATCACGAAATCATTGCCCAGCCCGTGCATTTTTATGAAAGAAGTCGCGGTCATGGCCGTTATATAGGCCTTCCGGCCATGGTAAATCCAGCGCGTTCGACCTAAATAGTTTTCTAAGCAGATTTAACGATAGACCACTCTTTTGAGATTTAGTAATGTCTGTGTATTAGAGTGGCTCACATAAATGAAGGTCACTGACCCTATGGAGAGAGGACGCCCCCATGAAACGCTTTATCCATTATGATGAGTTAGCCCGCGACAGCCGGTTTATCCGCCAGGACAGTGCCGCCAATAATCTGATGTCAATGTTGCCCGACGAGGTCGATGCGGTGGTGGACGTGTTTGAGAAGTTTGATCCGCTGATCGAGGCGGCGACCCGTGGCACAGCGGCCGAGCCGCTCTATGAAGAATATGGCCCGGCCTATCAGCTCGTGATCCTGAATGAGCCGATTCGCGCCGACGACCCCAAATTAATGGAACGGCTGCGGCTGCGTGTGCATGGCATTCTGGTCGGTGAATTACAGGCGCTGGAAGGCGCCGCGCGTTCCCTGTGGGATTTCCCCGAAGCCCCGTGGGA
Organism: Alphaproteobacteria bacterium; assembly: GCA_030652895.1. Classification (GTDB taxonomy): domain Bacteria; phylum Pseudomonadota; class Alphaproteobacteria; order UBA11222; family UBA11222; genus UBA11222. The sequence goes on along the minus strand of JAUSQH010000315.1, from coordinate 416 downwards.
ATTCAAGATGAATATGGCCCGTCAGTCCTGGGACGAAGCCCGCCATGTGCAGATTCAGGAAAAGATCCTCGCGCATGTCGGTGGTGAAATCGGCCAATATCCCGAAAGCACCTTCCTGTTCGAAGCCGCCTGTTCGGAAGACCCGGCCATGCGGGTGGCGGGCGTTAACCGCGGCCTGGAAGGGCTGGCCTGCGACGTGTTCCGCGACATGATCCGTTATGGCGAGGCGTCTGGCGACGAAACCATGAAACAGGCGATGGATTTTGTGCTGGCCGATGAAATCACCCATGTGCGTTTTGGCAGCGAATGGGTGAAGGAGTTCACCAAGGGGGACCCGGAATATCTCAAGCGCACACAGGATTTCCGCCGCGAAGTCGACAAGCGTTTCAGCTTTGGCGGCGCGCGCAGTTCGCGCT
>JAUSQH010000310.1 GCA_030652895.1 Alphaproteobacteria bacterium | reverse complement strand
AGTGCCGACATGATCTGCATCTGATGATGCGGCAAAAGAAATGAATGAATTCATGTTCTATTCCAGCCTTGAATACACAGATATCTCACAGGTCAGGAACGCTATTCAGCGTGCTTATGAACCCGTGCAGATATACTTTTTCACCCAATTGGCGGATTGGATGGGATGTCGAAGCTTCTGGGATATTGGCGCGAATATCGGCAGCTACTCCATGACGATGGCGCAGTTGGAAAGCGTCGAGCGTGTTCATTCATTCGAGCCGATGCCGACCCTTTACAAGGAGCTGGTGGCAAACGCCTTGAAGAACGATCCTCCAAGAAAGATCACGCCTCACCAGATCGCCGTATCGGAAAAAAGCGGCTCGGTCGAATTCGCGATCCTTGGAAACTACTCGGGTGCGAATGGAATCGTCGATACCCTGTTACACGACCGGACCAGCATCATTGAGTAAATCACGGTGGATGCCATGAGCCTGGACAATGTAGTGCTGGACGGGAGTCTCCCGCCTGACGGTCCCTGTTTCCTGAAGATCGATGTGGAAGGACATGAATTGTCCGTGCTGATCGGTGCTTCCGAATTCCTGAAGAATGACTGCGTGCTGCAGATCGAAGTCTATGAACAGGAGACCGCAAGAAGCCCGGTTGATGCTTTTCTGGTTGAACGCGGTTATCGCCGGTTCTGGCAGATCGGAGCAGACCGCTACTACGCCAGGGCGGATCGATGCCCCTCGAATGACCAGCTGCTGGAGATCGTGTCGCGCGCGCATCTGGCTATGATCGCCGATTTCAGGAAGATCGGCATTCCCGGTCTCAACGAAGGCAGCACTGCGATCACCCGCCGCGTCGGCCCGGTTCAGGTTAGCCTGTTCGACCCGGTTGCAGGATGGTTGCGGCGGCTCATGCGGCGCGGGTGATGGCGATGGTCCGCCTGACGATTTTGGGCGCTACGATTCACCCAGCGCCTTGGCTCATGACCAAGCCGGCTTGTCACAAGCCGAAACAGGAAAGACGAGAACCGACATGAGTTCAGTGACGCGCGACTTTTTCTGCTTTCTGTTGGATGCCGCGCAACGCACACTGCGTCGCATTCGTGGAATGTTGAACCGTTTCTCAAGGCGCGGCGCGGGCGCATTTCGCAGCGCTGATTATTGGGAGGCCCGCTATCGGCATGGCGGTACGTCAGGCTCTGGTTCCTATGGACGCCTGGCGGAATGGAAGGCGAGTATCCTCAATGATTTTGTAAGCACGCGCGGAATTACTCGCATCCTCGAGCTCGGCAGCGGTGATGGAAACCAGCTTTCACTGGCCGATTACAGGCATTATGTCGGTTTCGATATCTCGGAGACTGCTGTCAAAATCTGCTCGAACCGTTTCAAGGATCGGGATTGGAATTTCCATGTCTACTCACCCGAAGCGGTGCGCAGGATCGGAACGCCATTCCATCCGCAGCTTGTCATGTCTCTGGATGTGATATTTCATCTTTGCGAGGATGAAATATATGAAAACTACATGCGCTCCCTGTTTTCCATGCAACCCGATTATATTGTGGTCTATTCAAGCGATGGAAACTTTTCGGTCGAGAACACGCATATCAGGAACTGGAAGTTCACGGACTGGATCGCGCAAAACAAACCTGAATGGAAACTGATCGAAAAGATCGACAACCCGTATCCATGGGATGCCGCGAATCCCGGTGAAACCTCGTTCGCTGATTTCCATATATTCAAAAAGTCGGCTTCATAGGCCCGCACAAGATATCTTAAGGGCTGGTCGCAGATGTCCTTGCACGATGGGCAAGGACATGCTCTGCCCACAGATCCGAGAAGAAAATGTCTTGAACCCACATTCTTCGTCTGCGTCAGTGGTGCATGATCAGAAAGTCATCTTGACAAGCCAGTTGAGGAAAAGATTGCCGTGACAATCCTGCACATTGCCAACTGGTATCCGAATCCATGGGACAGCATCGAGGGCAATTTCGTGCGTGACCAGATCCGGGTTTTTGCGCAGGATTTGCCCGCCGAGACGATTGTCGTGCAGGTTCGCCCCACATCCGGGAGCTGGCCACGGCTGGCGCGCCGCGCGCTGGAGGATGGCGCGCGCGGCTATTTCCTGCTGGCCCCGGTCCGGCCCGGAAAGATGATGGAATGGCTGTCCACACTTCTGCTTGTGGCCGTGCTGCTGCGCGAAAGGGCCTGGCGCTTTGAGGCGCTGCATTTCCATATCGCCTATCCGCTGCTGCTGCAGTCGCGGCTCTGGCGCTGGATGTTCCGAAAACCCATCCTGATCAGCGAACACTGGACGGCCTATCATTACAATTTTTACCTGCCGGAGGATTCCAAGGCGCTCGCAGTGATGCGGCGTCCTTTCGAGCAGGGCTATCCGGTCTTCGCAGTGTCCGAGGCCCTGCTCGATGACATCAAGCGGTTCGCAAAGAGAGAGGATTTCACCGGCGTCGTCCTACCCAATGTCGTGCCTCTGCAAGGTAGCGTGGAAAGGCGTGGAGCCGTCCCGACATTCTTTGCTGTCAATCGCTGGCGGGCGATTAAGAATCCAATGCCGATGCTGGAGAGCTTGAACAGGGCGGTCTTGTCGGGACACGAGTTCAAGCTTGTGATCGGGGGGTTCGGCGACATGATAGCGCCAATGACCGCCTTCGTCGAAAGTTCTGCGTTGAGCGAGCGTACCGTGTTCCTGGGCAAGCTGACAAAGTCGGAAATCGCGGCACAGCTGGCCCGAAGCGACGCGTATCTGTTTTCTTCCAATTACGAGACCTTTTCCGTCGCCTGTGCTGAGGCGCTTGGTGCGGGTGTGCCCCTGATCGGGCCATATCTTCCGTGTATTGCTGAATATGCTGGGCCGCAGGAGTGGGTGCAGGTCGATGCAGAGGATCCGAATGGGTGGTTGCGCGCGGTCGAACGCTTTCTGGGTAAATGGCAAGCCGATGCCTGGGACC
>JAUSQH010000309.1 GCA_030652895.1 Alphaproteobacteria bacterium | reverse complement strand
CGCTGATCGGTATCGCCATGGGCGTGATCGAGGCGGGCATGTGCAAGACCGTGGTGATCTTTCGCGCCATGAACGGCTATTCCGAAGTGCGCATTGGCGGCACCGGCGGGCGCGGCGCGGTGGCGCCTGTGGGCGGCGAGGGGCTGTTTACCCGCGCCTATGGATTGATGAGCGCGGGTCAGATGTTCTGCCAGAGTTTTATGCGCCACATGTATGATTACGGCACCACGCCCGAACAGGTGGCGATGGTGAAGGTGATCCACTCCGAACATGCGTCCAACAACCCCAAGGCGTTTTATAAAAAGCGCCTGACGGTGGAGGATGTGATCAACAGTCGCATGATCGTGAAGCCGCTGCACCTGCTGGATTGCTGCGTGGAAACCGATAATGGCACCGCGATCGTCGTCACCCGCATCGACCGGGCGCGCGACTGCCGCCATGCGCCCGCCGTCATTCAATCCGTAGTCGGACGGTGTTGCAAGCCGCGCGCCGACATGCATTATCAGGCCGGGCCGATCTCGACGGTGGCGGGGCATTACGGCAAGGATATTTTGTGGCCGAATGCTGGTGTCGGGCCGGAAGATATCGACGTCACCGGCTCCTATGACGCCTTTACCTTCACCACCATGTTGCAGCTGGAGGATTATGGTTTTTGCAAAAAGGGCGAGGGCGGTGACTATGTGTCGAACGGCACGATGCGCCTGGGCGGCAGGCGGCCCAACAACACCAGCGGCGGCCATCTGTGCGAGGGCTATACCCACGGCGTCAATATGGTGATCGAGAATGTCCGGCAATTGCGCCATGACGTAGACGATAGCTGCCCCGTGGGCCCCAACGGAAAACGTCAGCATACCTATGATTACAGCGAAGGCGGCTGCCGTCAGGTGAAGAAGGTGGACGTGACCGCCAATCTTGGCTGGGCCACGCCGGGCCAGGGTTCGGCCATGGTCATGGCGCAAGATAAAAGATAAGGGGGAGAAAAACCATGACCGTAAGAGGCGAATATCTGGGCATGCCGCTGGTAATCAACGATCTCGAGCATGATTACCGGGAGTTTTTTGGTTACTGCGCCAAGCATGACCTGCATCTGCAAAACTGCGATGATTGCAAAATGTTTCGCTATCCTCCCACCACCGCGTGTCCATTCTGCGCCAGTCCGAAGGCGACCTGGAAGCCGGTAGAGGGCAAGGGCACGCTCTATTCCTACGGCGAAATCCATCACGCCATTCAGCCGGTGTTCAAACAATATTCACCCTATCTGCTGCTGCTGGTGGAGCTGGATATGCAAAAAGGCAAGCCCGGAGAATTCGACGGATTGCGCTTTACCGGCAATCTGGCGACCGCCGATGGCGAGCTCGCGCCGCCGGAAATGGTGCGCAGCGTCGGCATCGGCACCCGCCTGCGCATCGTCTACAAGGACGCAGGCGAGGGCATATCCATGCCGCTCTGGACCATCGACGAAACCGCTGCGCAGCCGGACAAGCCGTGGCGCTATGCGATTGAATAGGGTGGACTAAACGCCTCCACCGCTCTTCAGCCATTGGGCGCATTCCTCGCCCAGTTCGTGGCGCGCCATGTCTTCATAGCGCTGGGTATCCTGCGCGGTGAGCACGTCGCGCCAGCGGCCGTTTGTCCCCTTGTTGATGAAGGTTTTGGCGCCGCCTTCGAAAATTGCGCCGCCCAGGGGCACGGTTTTTTCGCCGTTATTACGCATATAGTCAAAGCTGCAATGTTCCAGAATGGCGGGCCAGCGGCTTTCATCGATGGGGATTTGCAGATGCGCGGCGATCTGGCGTATCTGGCCGGGCATGTCCGATTTCAGATCATTGAAATGCACCAGCAGGACGTTTGGCAGATCCCGGATTTCCCACCAGGACCGGATATTTTCCCAGAACGGCCAGAATGGAAAGCCGTCCTTGTCCAGCCAGTCGAGGAAATACTGCCGAATATCATCCGTTGGCGGATCAATGGCCGGGCCAACCCGGCCCGGCGTGTCGTTCATGGCGGCATACCAGAGCGCATTGGCGTTGGCGTGGTGATTATACAGGCTCCACACGACATCACGGCCATCGCGTCCGATATAGACGTAGCGCGCCGTGGGCGAGAACACCAGGGCATCGACCGGTAAATGGGTTTTCAGAAAACGGCGATGGGTTAGCGCCTCCAGCATGGGAAGTTTCTCCGCCTTTGGCGGAACGCGAAGATCGACCCAGGGCGACATTTCCGACACGGCGATGTCCGGATCGCCATTGAACAGTAATTGCCCGACGATCTGCTGGCTCCAGGTGGTGCCCGACTTTCCATAGGTCCCGATTATGATGTCGTCATCACGGAATTTGAAATCATTCCATATAGTAGAGTCAAAATGGTGATTGTGAAGCTCGCGCGTTTTACGCGGCCATGTAACATTACCTTTTGACATGCGCCCCTCTCCAGATCGAAAACCACTCAAGAGCGTATCATTGAGAGAACGAAAAAGGAAGGTTGATAGGTGTTCCCATTAGCTGTGAGCCAGCCCGGATTGCGCGCAGACCGGGAACGGCGGAGAATGCCAAAGGCGGTGTCCACTGCCAAAACAAAAAAAGGTTTAGCCGGGAATTCAAACGGAAAGCTATCCGGCTGCTGGAATCCGATGACAAGAAATCCTCTGATCTTGCGCGTGACGTCGGCGCCGCTTACACGCACAAAGCTGTCACTTTGACACATCTAGGTTTTCTTGACGGTGGGCCAGTACTTGACTGGCGCCATCAAGCAGCAGTGCCGCGGGCTTTGACAACGGCGTAAATTGCCGGAATGACAATTAGCGTTAGTATTGTCGATGACACCATGCCGCCGATCATGGGGGTGGCGATACGCTGCATGATTTCGGAACCCGCGCCGGAACTCCACAGGATGGGCAGCAGTCCGGCCGTAATGGCGGCGACCGTCATCATTTTCGGCCGCACCCGCTCGACCGCGCCGGTCATGATGGCCGCGTGTAAATCCCTCGGTGAAAGTATGCGCCCCTCGCGCCTGCATTTGGTCAGCGTCTCATTAAGCGCCTGGTCCAGATAGATCAACATCACCACGCCGGTTTCGGCGGCAACGCCAGCCAACGCGATAAAGCCGACCGCGACGGCAACACTGAGGTTAAACCCCATCCACCAGGTCAACCACACCCCCCCAATCAGCGAAAACGGCACCGAGACCATGACGATTAGCGTTTCCGTCAGACGGCCAAAATTGAGGTATAGCAGAACAAAGATAATTGCGATGGTCAACGGAACGACCAGCATCAGCCGCGCTCTGGCGCGTTCCAAATATTCAAATTGTCCGCTCCACACGGCGCGATAGCCAGCAGGGAACTCCACGTCCTGCGCCACGGCGCGCTGTGCGCGCGCCACAAAGCCGCCAATGTCGCTGTCGCGCGTATCGACATAAATATAACTCACCAGTTGGGCATTCTCTGTACGGATGGTTGATGCACCCTGCGCCAGGGTGATGGTTGCAATTTGACCGAGCGGGATCATTGCGCCATCCGGGGTGGCGATCAACACCGAACGCGCAATGGCCTGCGGGTCGGCGCGCAGGTCCCGCGGGTAGCGGACATTGACGCCAAAGCGTTCGCGTCCCTCGACAGTGGTGGTGACGGTTTCTCCGCCCAGCGCCGTGCGGATAGTGTCGGAAACATCGCCGATCATCAGGCCATATCGCGCAAGCCGGATGCGATCGGGCTGAATATCCAGGTAATAGCCGCCGCCGATACGCTCGGCGAAGGCGCTGGTTGTGCCGGGAACGGTGCGCAGAACTGCTTCCACCCGTTTCGCCAGCCGGTCAATTTCCTTGATGTCGTTGCCGAATATTTTTACACCGACGGGGGTGCGGATGCCCGTCGACAGCATGTCGATGCGGGCCTTGATAGGCATCGTCCATGCGTTGCTGACACCTGGAAATTGTAGTGCGCGGTCCATTTCGGCAATCAGTTGATCGATGTTAAAGCCTGGCCGCCACTCCTGTTCGGGTTTCAGGGTGATGACCGTCTCGGTCATCTCGACGGGTGCCGGGTCGGTGGCGGTAGTGGCCCGCCCCGCCTTGCCAAAAACAGTGGCCACTTCGGGGAAGCTTTTGATGATCTTGTCCTGGGTCTGCAATAGTTCCGCCGCCTTGGTAATTGAAAGACCTGGCAAGGTCACCGGCATATACAACAGTGTGCCCTCGTTGAGCGTCGGCATGAACTCGCTTCCCAGCCGCGTAAATGGCCACGCGGTGAGGACGAGTGCCAAAACCGCGATTGCCATGGTGGCCCAGCGCCAGCGCAACACTAGTGCAATCACCGGCCGGTAAACCCAGATAAGAAACCGGTTCAGTGGATTGCGCTTCTCAGGAATAATCCGTCCACGGATAAATAGCAGCATCAACACCGGGACAAGCGTTACCGAAAGAAAAGCAGCGCCCGCCATGGCGAAGGTCTTGGTGTAGGCCAGCGGTTTGAACAGTCTGCCTTCCTGCGCTTCCAGCGTAAAGATCGGCAAGAAAGAAACCGTAATGATCAACAGCGAGAAAAACAGCGCGGGGCCGACCTCCATCGCCGCCTTGATCAATGTCTCCGCGCGCGGCGTATCCGGGGAAGCCCGTTC
>JAUSQH010000291.1 GCA_030652895.1 Alphaproteobacteria bacterium | reverse complement strand
CTGAAAAATTCATACTGAAACCCGAAGGCGTCCAGAAACGCGCGCAGCCGTGCATTATTATGCGCCCCAAAACTGCTGTGTTCACCAAACGGATCGGGAACATCGGTGAGAGGTTTCTTCAGATGCGGCAACAGTATTTCGCCGTTGGGTATGTTATCGGGCACACGGCGCAATCCATCCATATCATCGGAAAAACAGATCAGCCGCGTCGGTACGTCGCTGATTTGCTCAAACGCATACCGGACCATGCTGGTGCGCGCCACTTCGCCAAACGTGCCGATATGCGGCAATCCGCTTGGCCCGTATCCGGTTTCGAACAGCACATGCCCTTTAGCCGGCATTTTGCCGCCTATCCTGGCGACGACCTTGCGGGCCTCTTCAAACGGCCAGGCTTTGCTGGAAAAACATAAATCGCGTGAAATGCTCATGAAAATTGCTCGTTTGCGGTGCAGATGTACGTATGTATCTGATCAACAGGCCGATTGAGCAAGCCTTAATAGCGGTGGGGATACCCTAAGAAAGAGATGACCCCCGCCCATGGGCGATGGGAGGGGGCCTGGAGACATGTGCGTATCGGAGAGTACAGAAAGTATAATCGTGCGCTAAAACGGCGCATTGGCGGCTGAAATAAGGCTTTTTTGTGTCATTTAGTGATAGTCGTCACACCTCCGTTGAGTACGCTTTCATCAACCGCTTGGCGGAGGCGCAGATACATGCTTACTTATAGGCCATGAGGCTTAATTTTATATATTCCGTGTGGGCAGGTACGGTTTTGGTAGTATTGTCTTGCCTGGCGGCGCCCGCGCAGGCGGACCAAAAGAACCCGAAACTTGGCCCATTGTTTGCCGAGCTGCGTAATTCGGACCTGGCTCCGTCGGAGGCCCGCGCGATCGAGGGCCAAATCTGGACGTTATGGCAGGCCTCTGGCAGCGCGACGACGGACCTGCTGCTGACGCGCGCGGACGCTTTTTTGAGAGAGGACGCCTTTGATCCGGCGATTCATCTGCTCACCGAGATTGTCGGCCTGTCGCCGGAATATGCTGAGGGGTGGAATAAACGGGCCACCGCCTACTATTTGCGGAATGATTATAACGCGGCGCTGCGGGACGTGGAGCGTACTTTGCGCCTTGAGCCACGGCACTTTGGCGCGTGGTCCGGTCTTGGAACCATTCTTTTGGGGCTTGGCGAAGACGCCAGGGCACTTGAGGCCTATCGCCGGGCGTTACAGATCAACCCGCATCTGACCGACATAGCGAAGGAAGCACAGCGCCTGGAACTGACGGTAAAGGGGCGCGGGATTTAATCGCGTGAGTTGGGTAAGGGGCAGGGGATTGTTTTCTTTTATAGTGCTTTTATCAGTCCTGGGAGGCGGTTTGCTGGGATATAGCAGTTATGCGGCGAGCGACGCTGTCAGATCATATCCCCCCCTCGGCCACTTTGAAGTGATTGACGGCGTGAAGCTGCATTATCTTGATAGCGCGCCCGGAGAGGCTGGCCAGTCCACGCGGCAGACCATTGTGCTGCTGCATGGCGCCAGCAGCAATTTGCGCGACTTCGCTATCAGCATTTATCCACCCCTGTCCCTGCAGTACCGGGTGATCGCGATTGATAGGCCTGGATATGGATATAGCGGCCGTCCGACCAGCAATGGCGCAGACTGGATAAACCCGGCCGTGCAGGCCAGGCTTGTTCATGACCTGCTGGAAAAAATCGGGGTGCGCAATCCGGTAATGGTCGGGCATAGCTGGGCGGGCTCGGTCGTGCTTGCCTATGCGCTGGATTATCCGCGGGAAACCGGCGGCGTCGTGATGCTCGCAGGGGCATCGCATCCCTGGCGCAGCGAGCCATCGTTTCATAATCGTTGGCCGGCTGTCCCTGTGCTGGGTGACATTTTTCTGCATACGCTTGCGGCGCCGGGATTTGCGCTCGTGTCGTCACAGGCGGTGGCGCGTAATTTTGCGCCAAATATTCCGCCCACGGACTATGCGGAACGCGCAGGGCTGTCCCTGCTGGTACGTCCAGACAATTGGCGGGCCAATGCCGAGGATATGCGTAACCTGTCAGCGTTTCTGGCTGTACAAAAAAGCCGTTATGACGAACTGCACACGCCAATGGCGATTATTGCAGGAGAGAATGACACGTCGGTAAGTCCCGGGAACCATGCGAAGCGTCTGCACAAACAGGTTGCCGGATCAAAACTGATCATGATTCCAGACACTGGCCATTCGCCGCACCATGCGCATCCCGATATTGTAATCGACGCAATCAGCGACATTGCCCGTCTGGCTAAATCAGATGCAGGCGCCAGGAACGCGTCGGAAAATATGCCGTAAACTCTCCGGTTAGGGAATCTCCAGGCGCTGGCCGCTGCTGCCGACCATGGCGATATGCAGAACATTGGTGGCGCCAGGCGTGCCGAACGGGACGCCGGCCGTGATAACGATACGCTGGCCACTGCGTGCAAATCGTTCACGAAAGACCAGCCGCGACGCCTTGTCCACCATTTCGTGAAAGTCAGTAACGTCCACGGTGCATACGCAATGCAGGCCCCATGCCAACGACAACCGCCGGGCCGTTCCTATGCGGGTGGTTAAAACCATTATCGGCGTCAGCGGCCTGGTGCGCGCAACACGCAAGCCCGTGGAGCCGGAATTGGTGTAACTCACGATGGCGGCGGCATGTACCGTATCAGCAACCGTATGGGCGGCCTCGGCAATTGCATCTGCCGGTGTGGACTGAGGGGGGGTGCGTAAGCCTGCGACCGCAGAAGGATAATTTGGATCGCTTTCGACACGGCAGGCAATGCGATTCATCATGGTAACCGATTCGATGGGATATTTCCCGGACGCGGATTCCGCCGACAGCATGATCGCGTCTGCGCCATCGTAGACAGCGGTCGCGACATCGGACACTTCCGCGCGCGTGGGAATGGGCGCTTCGATCATTGATTCAAGCATTTGTGTCGCGATGACCACCGGCTTGCCGGCGGCGCGGGCCGCGCGGGTGATTTGTTTTTGCCAGCCGGGAACATGTTCAACCGGCAATTCAACGCCCAGATCACCCCGCGCGACCATAATGGCGTCGCTGGCTTCTATGATCTTTGCCAGATCTTCCAGTGCGGAAGGCTTTTCAATTTTCGCCAGTACAGCCGCGCGCCCCTTAATCAAGCGGCGGGCCTCAACCACGTCTTCGGCGCGTTGCACAAACGATAGGGCGATCCAGTCAACCCCAAGTTTTGCAACATGCTCAAGATCTGCGTGATCCTTGGGCGACAATGCGCTGAGCGGCAGCACCACGTCGGGCACGTTGACGCCCTTG
>JAUSQH010000454.1 GCA_030652895.1 Alphaproteobacteria bacterium | reverse complement strand
GACGGTTGGGTAATCCGGTCTTCCCCGAATCCGTCGCAGCTTTCAGCTGTTATAGACGCGAGATTATTGATGCCGCTGACCATATGACCGTGATTGGCGTAATCGCAAACTATCGACAGCGCCACGAAGTGCTTCCCCTTGTTTACTGCCGAAGCCGGTATTGTCTTCCAGTTGACGTGTCATCGGTTGCCGCTACATGAGCGGCGCCGATCGTCCCTGCCAGGCCGTTCGGACAGTCGATGGCCGCAGACGGTGCATGGGCATCGGGAGTCAGTGAATTGCTGATCGCCATCCCCCACATCAGCCGCCTACGCCCCCTGATTACGGGTCCAGTTGAAATATCCGACGAGCGGAAATCCCCGGGCGCGTTGTCCGGAGCGATTGAGCTGTCTCGGGTGAGACTTTCCGCTATGCGGCGGGCGGTCCACCGGTACTCAAGAGTGTTTCCCTGCAGATTTCGCAAGGCGAATATGTCACCGTGTGGGACCGTCAGGCAGCGGCAAGTCTACGCTGTTCCGGCTGCTGCTGGCTTTCGAAAAGCCAGAATCCGGGACGGTTTTCCTCGACGGAAAGGCGATCGACACGCTCGATATCAGCGCGGTGCGCCGTCAGCTCGGGGTGGTGCTGCAGAACGGGAAGCTGGCAACTGGGAGCCGTTCCGACATCATCTGCGGTAGCGTGCAACTGCCGCTTGAGCAGGTGGGAGGCGGCCCGGCTCGCCGGTATCGATGACGATATTAGAGCGATGCCGACGTGCATGAATACTGTCGTCGCGGAAGGCGTCAATACGCTGTCCGGCCGTCAGCGGCAACGGATCATGATCGCGCGCGCCGTCGCTCGACGGCTACGCATTCTGCTGTCCGATGAAGCCACGAGCGCGCTCGACAATCAATCTCAGGCCGTCGTCAGCACCTGGCTCGGCAACCTCAATGTCACACGGATCGTCATCGCGCACCGGCTCAGCACGGTTCGGCAAGCGGACCGGATAATTGTGCTCGTCGACGGAAATGTCGTGCAATGCGGACGCTTTACAGAATTGAGCAACACGCCCGGCGTATTCGCTTCGTTCGCCGAACGGCAGCTTTAGTCGCCTGAATTAGGGGGCGCAGTGCTCGAGCTTGGACAGCGCTCTCAATCTCTCCTGGCTATGCAAGAGCTTAGGTCAAGGCGTGCGGCCTTGCCGCTGCGGAGGAACAAGCGCATAATGGGCAATGGTCGTAAGCTCCCCGGATCTGAAAGCGTTCCTGCTCGAGACACCGTTCTTCGGTGGCGTCTCGCACGCGAGCCTCGATCACTTAGTCTCAATGCTTATCGAGCGCCGGTTCGACGCCGGCGCGACAGTCGTGGTCGAAGGAGAACGTGGGTCCTCAATGTTCATTGTCCATTCCGGTGAATTGGTCGTGAGCAAGATAGCCAATACCGAGCGCATCATTCGCTTGGCAGATCTCGGGCCTGGTGATTTTTTTGGTGAAATGACGCTTATAGAAATGCAGAACCGATCAGCCACCGTTGTTGCCGAAAGCCCAACCGTGCTGTACGAGCTCACGGCTCGAAAGCTCTACGCGTTTTATAAAGCTGACATTTTTGCGTACGTGATGGTGCTTCAGAATATCAATCGCGAGCTCTGTCGGCGACTGCGCCGCGCCGACCGTCGCG
>JAUSQH010000283.1 GCA_030652895.1 Alphaproteobacteria bacterium | reverse complement strand
GAGTTGCGAATGCCAATGCTGAGTAACCTCATCCGACTTCGAGCGCTGGCGCCCAGTGGCGCAAACCTAGTGCAACCGCTTGCTCGATGGTACTTGCGTGCTCGATGTGCTCGTGCGCCAGGACTAGGGCGATGCCGCCTTGCGCGAGCCAGTCGTCGGCCAGACGGCGCAGCGCAGTGCTCTTGCCGAGGCCGGATTCGCCGATGACAAAACCTGCGCCGCGGCCCGTCCAGGCGAATTCGGCAAGTGCTGCATCGAGCGTACGGGGAACCGTGTCGTCGCGCGCGACCAGCGGAAGATAGTCGTTCAAAGATTGCTTCGAGATCGCGCGGGCTTGCGAAGCTGAAAGGCGTATTGATTCGGTCCCGAACTGCTGTTCGCGCAGCCATTGCCCTTCGGGGTGGCGGTCGAGGAAATCCGCGATCCGCGAAGCAGACCAGAGATCGATCCTCAATCCGTCGCCAGCAGCAGCGTGAACGTCGCGGATCAACACCTCATCCGGATCGCTCGTGCTGGTTAGAACGAGCGTCGCGTCCTGAATTGCCTTGCGCGCGACTTCCTTGTCAAAAATCGCTTTGGCCTTAGCGACATCGCCGCTCTTGTTGTTGAGCCATTTTTGCCGAAGGCCTTTGCGCGCAGTGATCGTATGCTGAACAAGTAGGAGGTGACGACCACCGCGATGGACACGAATGTCGATGCCATCGACGGGTGACCGAACAGCTCTACCGCTCGCGTTCGTGCCGACGTGCAGGAGCGACGCATAGGCAGGAACTGCTGCGCGCAGTATGGCAGTGGCCAGCGCCTCGAACTCGTCGGGAGAGGCGAGTTTGCCGAGTTGCTCGCGTGTTTGTTTCACAAGAGAGGACATTTTGGCGCAGTGGTGGATGGGCAAGATTCCGGTTGCAATCGGCAGGCACCGCCGCACAAGAACAACCATTAGGAGATTACCCTATTTTGACTGGCCGCTTTGGGTTCGGGAGTGAGAGTTCGTCAGACAGGAAAGCTGCAATTCGCCACGAATCCTGGCCGAATGGCTGGTAATCGATGGCTTGCAGACCTCGATTGGCGGATACGCGAACGACAGCTTAGGCCGATTATGTAGACCCCATGATTATGT
>JAUSQH010000269.1 GCA_030652895.1 Alphaproteobacteria bacterium | reverse complement strand
CGACTACGCCGCCGCCGGCGTGCCGATGCTGCCGGTGGTCGTGGGCGCCGAGCGCGCAGCGCGCATCGTGTTCTGGAGCACGCTGGCGCTGGTCCTGGTGTCGCTGCTGCCGCTGGGTTTTGGCGCTGGCGGGGTCTACGGCGCCGGCGCGCTGGCGGGCGGCCTGTTCTTTCTGCATCGCGCCGGGGTGCTGATGCTCAAGCCCAGCCGTGTCAATGCGATGCGCTGTTTCCTGGCTTCGATGTTGCAGCTCAGCGTGCTGCTCGTCGCGGCGACCATCGATGCGGCGATGCGCTGAGTTCGCGCCCACCGATGCCGCTGCGCAACGCCGTGGCGCGGCGCCCGTGAATCCCATGCCCGCCGCCCCCGATCCCTCGCGCCTGCGGCCGCTGCGCCGCGGTCTGGCGGCGCTCGTGCTGGCCGTGCTGCCGCTGGCTGGCCTGGCACAAGAGGTGGCGAAGGCGCCGGCGCTCGACGAAGCCGGCGCGCTGCGCCGCGGCCAGGCCGTCATCGGCAACCTGATCGGCGACCACGGCTTGCTCGACCGCCAGGGCCGGCCGCTGCGGCTGTCGCAATTCCGCGGCAAGCCGCTGCTGGTGAGCTTCGTCTACACCGGCTGCTTCCAGGTCTGCCCGGGCGGCACGCGGGCACTGAACGAAGCCGTGCAGGGCATGGAGAAAGCCTTCGGCGCCGACAGCTTCAACGTCGTCAGCATCGGCTTCAACCAGCCCTTCGATTCGCCGGCGGCGATGCGCGCCTTTGCCGCGCAACAAGGCATCACGGCGCCGAACTGGGAGTTCCTGAGCCCGCCGGCCGCCACCGTGGAAGCGCTGACGCGCGACTTCGGCTTCAGCTACGTCGCCACACCGGCCGGCTTCGAGCATGTGCTGATGGCCACCGTGGTCGACGCCGGCGGGCGCATCCACGCCCAGGTCTACGGCGACCGGCTGAGCGCGAACCAGGTCGGCGAGCCGCTGCGCCAGTTGCTGCGCGCCAGCGGCGTGCCCGGGGAGCTGACGCTGGCCGGCGTGATCGAGCGTGTGCGCGTGCTGTGCACCGTCTACGACCCCGAGACCGGGCGCTACCGCTACGACTACGGGCTGATCCTGGAGATTGCCGGCGGCATCACCTTT
>JAUSQH010000262.1 GCA_030652895.1 Alphaproteobacteria bacterium | reverse complement strand
AGTCGGTATAGTGCAGCCGGAGTCCCTGGGACTGGTAATAGCGCGCCTGCGGCACGTCCGATAATGGGTTCATGGCGGTTTGAATAAACGCCGATACAGGCTACGTCCAGCGCCGCATCGAGACGAGGTATCGTCAATGGCCGCTGATATCCTTCACTAATTTTGGGTTCGTTCTGCCAAAATCGCAAACACCAACACAATTTTAAATTGTTTTATCTTGTCGTGCCACTCGCTTAGAACGGCGGAATCGGGCTTAGCTTCAGCTTCAAACGGCACGGCGGACGCGTTCGCCCCCGCCTGTGATGGAGCTATCATCCGAATTTGATTTAACGCGGCTCGCCACGCCTTCGCGCGTCATCGGTCAGGCAAGCATCACCGCGCCTATCGCCGGGGCATCCGAGCATCGGGAAGCGGCGCGTCCTTGACCGGGTCATTGACGGCAATCAAGCGGGCGAACTCTAATAGGCCATCATCAAAGAGCGCTGTCGCGGCCGATGTCGGCGGTTCGGGCCGGTAAATGAAGCGACTAATGGCGTCTGCTATCGGCAATGTGGAACCCCCGGCCCCGCGTTTCTTCTAACTCAAGCACGCCGGGCGCAAGTCGTTCCAACTTGCGGGAAAAATCGGATCGAATGCGGTTAATCCGCCGCCCCGATGCCTAGCATGTCTCGCAAGTGCGCCCTTCGAGCCGGATATGGCCGGATGTCGCTAGGATTATGATCGGCGGCCAACGGTCCCGGACAAAGTGCGCAAGCTTCAGGCCGTCCATAGAACCCCGCATTTGAATATCCGTGAAAACGTGAATGTCCGGCCGCGCCGTAAGTATGGCTATCGCTTGCTCAGCGTCGCCCGCTTCGAGCGTTTCGAAACCCGCCGCCTCAATCATTCCCACCGCGTCCATGCGGATCAAAAAATCGTCTTCGACGATGAGGACGACGGGGCGCTCGATAGCCATACTCAAATGTTCCTCAAAAGCTCGGAAGCTCATTTCGGGCCTGAACCTTTGTTCCGCAAATATACTTGTCTTCTTTGGTCAATCAGACCATCGCCGGATGAACGGGGCCCTCCACAATAAACCGTGTTCATTAACTAACTGGTGGGCGTCCCATGGCTCTAACCACGGGCGGCCTCAGCCGGGTTTTTCAATCGAAAAGAGCATGACGATTCTTGAGGTTTCAAATCCGTCTCGCTTCCACCAAACCAACCAAAGGCCGGGAACTAGTGGCATTGGCTGAAGTTATGGTTGGGCTGTCAAAGTATTGCCGACGCGATTGAGATGAAGAAACCACCTCCTACAACGCCCTATGCGAGGCACACGGACGGCAACCGAGAGGTTCAAGAACCGCCCGGGTCAGAAACATTGGGTTTTTCCTTTGTCGCGTTGCTTGCCATGACTGCAATAAGCATTTTCTATTTGCTGAAATGGGGCTGAAGGCAAGGAAATGACGAGGAAGCGAGCGTGGACACCGGAAGAAGATGCGCGACTGAGGTCTCTCATTGAAGCTGGCGTATCCTTAGGGCTAATTTCCGCCAAGTTGAAGCGAACCATGTCTGCGATTAGAGGCCGCGCTAGCATTATCAGAGTGTCCGTGAGGCAGTCAGGGCTAAAGCGAAGGGGAAATGACGTGCTTGACGCCCATGAGGCGATCCGCGGCGCTAGGTCCTGAGGCCTATCTAAGCCCGTCTCTTCCTGTGTTGATCAGCGTTTCAGTCTTCAGCTCGGCCAGGGGAGGTTCCGCAAATCGCAGCCGTTGAGATAGATTAAACTGCAGGCAAGATGTTCACGGGTCTCAGGGCAACAGCCCTTCGCAAAATTCAAACCTGCGGACCGCCGTCATGAGCGACGTCGACCGGCGGCGTGCCGTCGTCGGCCACAACGGTTTGATCATCGGCGCTTTGGCAGTGATGGGTGTGCAGGTAGCGCGGTTTATAAAAGGCCACGCACCCCAGGTCGGTCTCGCCGACCTGGGGCGACATGTCGGATGACTATTCACTCACAACCGAATTGTTGGGGTTTCGATTGCGCCGCGATAGTTGCTCTCCATGAGCTGCTTCTGAGCGATCGCTGCGTCCGTCCTGGTACCGAAGCCAGATGCAAATTGGATATATCCGCCTCCAGTGACTGCGGCGAGGTCGCCCGCGGAGAGTTCGCGAAGATCGTTCTGGTTCACGGTAGACATGGCACATTCCCCTTTAGCTCGACCGGCGCGAAACATCCGCCCCGTTCCGTCGATGCCGAGAAAATGCCCCATGTTGAAGCATGCGTAAGTGACCAGCATCACACGTCGAGGTCTCCCAAAGCCTCCGGGCGTTGGCTGATTTCATACAGCTCGGCTCGTACGCCCTTGTTCGGTGGTAAGCTCCGGCTGATGCGGGCAGAGAGGGTTGAGCGGCGCCGTCGGTGGGATGCAGATGATCGAGGAGATACTGGCGCCGGGCGCTCAGTGACGGAGATCGTGCGGCGGCACGGCATTGCGGCGAGCTTGGTGCTTGGCAGCGGCGGACTCGCCTGCCGACGTCGCTTCGGCGGGACCACGCCGGTTCAGGTCGCTGCGGCTGGGGCCGAAAGCGTCGATCGACTGAAGCCCCAGTGGCAATGCCGGCTTGGAAGCGACGCGGCCTGATCGAAACGATCTCAGCGACGGAAAGCGGCAAGCGCGTCAGCGTTGAGATTCCGGTCAAAAGTAACATCCATGCGGTCCACGATTGCCATGGCCTGGTCAGGCGCGGCGGCTAGCGGTATGGCTTATTGACTCGCGTGAAGCACCTGCAGCTCGGCAATGCGATTGTCGGCGCGGCGGAGCCGCCGACAAAGCTCGCGATTGATGTTTTGCAACACCATCACATACGCATGGATGTCGGCCTTGTAGCACGTGTAGAGTTGTCGGGCCGTGAGCTCGTAAAGCACGGTTAGGGTTTCCGCGACGACGGTGGCTGATCGGTTCTGCATTTCGATAAGCGTCATTTCACCGAAAAAATCACCAGGCTCGAGACCTGCCATGCGAAACACGCGCCCGGAATCCGCCAGCTTGCTCACGACCAATTGGCCGGAGCGAACAATGAACATTGAACGTCCCGGTTCTCCTTCCGCTACGACAGTGGCACCGATGTCAAAACGCCGCTCGACCAGCATTGAGATCAAGAGATCGAGGCTTGCGTCTGAGAGGCCACCGAAGAAAGGCGTGGCGAGCAGGAACGCTTTCAGATCGGGGGAACTGTCAGCCATCGACCTAATATACTCCCGCTTCCATCGGCGGCAAGCCGGCAGCCCTAAACCCTGCGCCGCCAAACATCTGGAATGCGGCGGTCGGCTGCATCGCCATGGGCCACCGCAGTCCTCGGGAGGGCAGCCGCCAGTGACTTCGACCAGGCGCGGTTAGATTACAGGACTCGCAGAGTCCGTGGCTTCGGTAAATTCATTGAACCCATTTTTTGCTGGGGTCGACCAACAAGCGTTCCACTTCATAACGAGGCCGCCGGAGCGGGCCTCACAGGAGGATCGACTATGAGCACGACCGAAAAGCTGCGTAAGGACGACGTGATCGAGGTTCGCAAGCTGCACCTGGCAGCTGGCGCGCTCTCGAACGATGAACTCGCTACCGTGACGGGCGGCGCAACCATCCGCATCGTTTGCGACGACCATAAGGTGATTGGGACGCGCCCCAAATAGTTCGCCTTGCTACCACGCGTCGGGCCGGGCAGTATCGGTGCCGCGTTTCCACACGCCACTTCGCTCCCGGTTCGCCAGTTCGGTGGGCCGGGAGTTCTGGTCTGGCGAGGCCATTTTGTAGTATTTTGCGGGATCGTGACCGGCGTCCTCGCCCCCAAACTTGACGGATCACAGCCTCAGAAACACGTACGAAGGTGGACAAAGTCTTGGTCCTCTTCAGTCATCTGCAATGACCTGCCGCCATCAACGTTAGCGCGGCGCTCGGTTTATGACGCTTAGAGAGGTGTGCGCTAGGTCACGGAAGGGCCTGCGAAAACAAGTCATATCCTTGGTCATCACCAAAGCGAATGTTCGCTTCGGGACACACAAGGGGAGACGGACATGCATAACACTGAGAACACAATCACCAATGTCGCTCGTTTCAACGAGCTCTCGGATAACGACCTCGACATCGTGTCAGGTGGCAAAGCACGGGTTCAGGTGACAAAGGAGCAATACGAACAGATCCTCGAAGTTCGGATGATGTTCGCAAATCTCAAGTAATCCCGAATGCCGGTAAGGGGACTAAGCGAACCCACCTATTCAAAAAGCATAGCCCGTTTGCTACGGCAGGCGGGCCATCAATAGGGACCTCGGTGGCGCGGCCAGTCCGAGGCTGGCGAACCGACATTGTCCGGCGTGAACCTTCGCAGAAGGGCTCTCGACTGTGTTCAGCCGCCATAACTCTTTTCAGATTCTTCACGATCTCGAAATCATGCTTCCGTCGTTCTCAAACTGCTCGGCACAATACGCAACCTTGATACCGGCCTTCTTGCAAATAAACTCGTAATACGCACTCCATCCATCCTGGAACCGGCCCCACCGGCTCACGACGAAAACACGGATGTGGCCGAAGTCAGCTTGGCCGGACTGAACTTCATTTAGCAGCGACCAAGCCCCGGTTTCTCAGCTTGAGTCCGCTTTCGCCTCCATCGACAAAGGTACGGACAATCGCAAGACCCCGCACCTGTGCGTAGGCTGCGATGACAACGGCCTGTTTCTCAATTGAATACTTCTGGTAGTCCCACATGCGGACATGCTGGGCTGCGCGGGCCGCCTTCTCCGAGCGCGCCGCCTCGGGCCTGCGCACGACGAGAGAATTGGTCATTCGATTCCTCTCCCTGGCGCGCCTCCCTTGAATCGTGGCGACCATTCGATAACGTGCCGGCTCGAATCGGGGCAACTGAAATGTACAAGGCTTTCGTCCTAAAGTTGATTTTTGGCTGCATTTGTGTGGCCGTTCTTGCGTCCAATTTCTGGACCATGCGCAACTGGACTGAGCGGACGAGCGTATATGATGACATTTGCTACCTGAGGCAGGCGCATCTATTTCAGCGTTTCGGGCTCGGCGGCTTTGATACCAACATCACCCGCGACGACGATCGATATTTTGCGACGATGGCGCGGGAGATTGGATATGAAGCCTGGGACGATCCCACCCGCGCGCCGTGCCATACCCACATAGGGGAAAAGCATGTCATCCAGTACCCGCCCGGCACTGGCCTCGCGCTATCGATCTTCCCGGCCGGATTCCAGAGAGTGCCCCTCTACGCGGTTGCGAACATCGTAGTCTTCTTGGCGGCTATCCTCGCCATCTGGTCCACCCGGCCGCCTCTTGCGGTTGTCGGCTCCGGTGTCGCCGGCATGGCTGCGATCTACTTCATGGTGAACCCTTCAAAAGCCAGCTACTCGATGGCTCCGACGATGGTCGTTTGCGCCATCGTCGGGTTTCTGACGGCCGGTACGGCAAACCACCCGAAGTCATCGCACAGAATCATCGCGGCTGGCTCGACCGGCCTGTTGTTGGGGGGATTGGCCGTCTCGTTCAGACTTCCAAATCTCTTGTGTCAGCGGGTTACTTCTTGGTACTGCTTGCGACTGGTCGCGCGATCGAAGAAGCCAGATGACATCGTGCGATTGGCTTTGTTCGGGGCTGCATTTCTGGTGGGGCTGACCCCTACGCTAGTCTCAAACGCCGTTAACGCCGGAAGCATTCTTGCAACAACCTATAGCTCTGTCGATGCGACGCCACCCGATTTCAGCTTCAGCATCGCTCGGCATTACTCTAGCGATAGCAAGACGCGTTGATCTTTCTGATTGCAACCTGGCACATCGTGGCTCTCGCATCCAACGTCAGGAAAATCGCCGCGTCGATTGTTGCTATCAACATTTTGTTGGATGTCGGGTTCTTCCTCACTCACACAATTTCAACACCGCATTACTTGATGCCCCTCGTGCTGTTATCCGTGTGGACGCTGTTGTTCTCCTTTTTTAACGACCCGAATGGGTCCACCAGCGCCCTCAGTCGACCGGCATTTGTGAACGTTATCGATACCGGTCCCCCGCGGGTGTCGAGATAGGCTCAGCCGTTGACGAACCGCGGAATGATCTTGCGCAGGCTCTCGTAATCGATGCCGAACTTGGTCTTGACGTCGGGGCGGACGCTGTCGACGACCACGTCGGCCTTTCCCGCGAGACGCTCGAACGCTTCGAGGCCCTTTAGATTCAGCGTCATGGCCCGTTTGCTGCGCTGCAAATACTGGAAGTAGAGCCTTGCCGCGGACAGCCCAGTTGCTCGCTGCCAATGTCTTCCAGCCGTGCTTCGATTTTGATCGCGTTTTCCGATCGGGCTATTTCGACAACAATCGTAGATCGGCACGCGCCTTTTCGGCATATAGGCTGTCCGGGTGTCGCGCGATGAAGAGTTCCAAGGCCTGCGCGGTGCCGCGCTGCCGGGCCGCCTGGTATTCCTCTGCCACCGCTATCTCAGGATCCCTTGCGGGAGGAGTCGTTTCGTCGCGGGTAGCCTTCCGTATCTCGTCTGCAGAAGCGTTTTTTACCATCGAAATACTTCCTTTCTGGAGGAAATGACTTGGGTCAAGCGCTAGCGTTGTCGCGACGACTAACAGCGTAGGCATGATTCTACGGGTTCCACCGTTCCGCGTGAGTTCCACTAGTCTCATGAGTTTGGCCATAAATCTCGAGGCGAGTTTTCCGCATTGCAGGATACAGCGACGTTAGACGGATCATTTAACTGAATCGAAACCTGAACAGCCCTTACTTTAACCAATATATAACCTGCAAGGTTCGACCTCAGCGTAGCGCCCCGAATCAGGCTGCGGCGAGGCAGTCAGGAGAATTCATTTGGCGACAGTGGTAGCTGCGAGCAGCACGAACAACCCGGAGATCGATGGTCTGCTCGGCGGCTCCCGTTGGACCGGCACGATCACGTATAGCTTTCCGGATTCCCCGAACGATTATCCGGCAAACTATTACGGCGACAGCGAGCCGACTACGTCGGGCTTTTCGGCGGCTCCCGTGGCGATACAGCAAGCTATCCACTATGCTTTTGGATTGATCGCAGCCTATACCAATGCAACCATTCAGTTCGCGGGCACCAACGGCGCAGACATCGCAATAGCTCAGTCGCCCGCAGCCAATCCCACCGCTTACGCCTATTACCCGCACAATGTTCCCGCCGGCGGCGATATCTGGTTTGGGACCTCATACAATTACTCGCAGGCGCAGTTGGGAAACTATTTCTTCGTGACCGCGCTGCATGAACTCGGTCATTCACTTGGTCTAAAGCATACCCATGAGACGGGCGGCGTCGCCAATGTCGCGTTGCCGGCCGCGCACGACAATTCCGAATACACCGTGATGAGCTATCGCAGCTATGCCGGCGCCCCGCTTACTGGCTATACGGCCGAGGCCTTTGGCTATCCTCAAACCTATATGGCGAACGATATTCTCGCCTTGCAGACGCTCTATGGCGCGGATTTCACGACTCACAGCGGAAACACCGTCTACACTTGGAGTGCGACGACGGGGCAGCAGTTTATCAACGGCGTTGCACAGCTTGCGCCAGGTTCAGGCGGTGGCGGTTCGTCGAACCGCATATTCGAGACGGTGTGGGACGGCAACGGCATCGACACCTACGACTTCTCGAACTACTCGACCGCGCTGCGGATCAACCTTA
>JAUSQH010000251.1 GCA_030652895.1 Alphaproteobacteria bacterium | reverse complement strand
GGCGTTGCCGCGCGGCACGCCGACCACGCCGGCCAGCGACGAGGTGTTGACGATTGCGCCGGGCGAATCCTGGCGCAGGAATTGTTCGATCTCATATTTCATGCACCACCACACGCCTTTCAGATTGACGGCGATATTGAGATCAAAATTTTCCTCCGTGCACGAAATGATGGTGGCGCGGGTGTCGCCTTCGACGCCTGCATTGTTGAACGCCGCATCCAGCCGCCCATAGGTATCGACGGTAGCCTTGACCATGGCCTCAACCTCCGGGCCTTTGGCCACGTTGCAGCGTATGAAACTGGCCGTGCCGCCCATCTGTTTCACCAGGCCCACGGTTTCCTCGCCGCCTTTTTCATTGATGTCGGCCACCATGACTTTCGCGCCTTCACGGGCGAAAACCAGCGCCGATTCACGGCCAATGCCCGATCCCGCACCGGTAATCAGAACCACTTTTCCTTCCATATCCCCTGCCATTTTCGTTTTCCTTTTGTAGGGTGTGATTATTGCGCGGCCACAGGAATAGGTTCGGCATGCAGAACGCCTGCGTCTACCAGTGCCTTGATCTTCTCTGCGCTATAGCCCAGATGTTTGTGCAGCACCTGCGCGTTATGCTCGCCGATATAGGGCGCCTGTAATTCCAGCCGGTCCGGATATTTGGAAAAGCGGTGCGGAATGTTCGGAATTTTCAGTTCTCCAAAACCCCGGTCATGAATGGTGCGCACGACGCCACGCTCGATCAGGTGCGGTTCCGCCATGGCCTGCGGCACGCTCAGTATTGGCGCAACCGGCAAACGCGCATCCTGAAATTTTTTGATGATGGCTTCATCACTTGGCTGTTTATCGCACCAGGCCTGAATTTCAGCCGCCAGCTTAAACCGGTTTTCGGCGCGCAGCGGCACCGTGGCGTACATCGGATGCTCGATCAAATCTTCACGTTCGATTACCTTGCAGAAGGCGGGCCACGTGGCGGGCACCGCCAGCAGGAAGATGTACCCTGTGCGCCCCTTGAAAATACCGATGGGAAAAATCGAAGAGTGCAGATTGCCAAAGCGTGTCGGCACCATCGCGCCTTCGCTGCCTGAATAATGCTGCACATTCACTTCGTGCATTTGAAAATATGTATCCAGCAGCGAAATATCCAGATACTGACCTTCATTGCTGCGCGAACGGTCCAGCAGCGCCGCCATGATCGCGCCAAAGGCGTTCATGCCGGTGCTGACATCGCCAATCGCCATGCCGGTCAGCAGCGGCGGCCCATCGGGATAGCCGATATTATCGAGAATGCCCGAATAGGCGGCGGCGATATAATCATAACCCGGCAAATGGCTGAGCGGTCCGGTCTGCCCCAGCGCGGAGATCGAGCACATCACCACTTTGGGATTCAACGCATGCACCACATCCCAGCCCAGTCCCATGCGGCCAATCGCGCCGGGCGAAAAGGATTCAATGAACACGTCTGCGTCCTTGATCAGCTCCTTGATAATATGCAGGCCTTCGGGGGTCTTGGGATTAAGGCACAGCGACTGTTTGCCCCGGTTCTGCTGGATGAAATAGCCGCTGCGCCCGTTGCGCAACCAGGGCAGGTTACGGGTCATATCACCGCCCGGCGCAATTTCTATCTTGATAACCTCTGCGCCCATTTCCACCATGGCGCGGGTGCAGCTTGGCCCCGCCAGAACCTGGGTAAAATCTACAATTTTGTAGCCATCAAGAATATTGCGCTGCGCCATGGCGTGCCCCCCTACTTGTTTCCCTGTGGCAATCCTTGCCGGATCGTTCTCACAACAGGCCACAGAATGCGCGATGGCGGGCTAGGCCGTCAAGCTGTGAAGGCCGTCACCAAAGCGATCCATCATTCAAACACCCGCGCCCTTTCGTCAGGATCAATGAGAAAGCTCACATGGATCATAGCGGGTCTTCTGCAATTGATATGCGTGATCTCATTGCGGGTGCGCCGCCAGATAGTCCTCCAGAAAATGCATCCGGTCATTGCCCCACCAGATTTCTTCCCCGATCATCATGATGGGCGCGCCAAACACACCCCTGGCATGGGCCGCGACACAGGCCTTGTTAAAATCCGCGCGGCCATTGGGCGAGACCATATAGGCCAGCATCACATCGGCATCCAGACCTGCGGCCTTCGCCGCGCCGCGCAATTCAGCATCATCGGAGGGGTCGGCGCCTGCGCCATAAAGGCGCGCCCAGGCGTCGGTCACAAAAGCCTCTGCCGCGCCCTGCTGCTGCGTGGCGTAGAGCGCGGCGATATTCCAGCGTCCGGTGTCGAAGCTTTTGGGAAGCATGAATGGCACCTTATAATGCGCCGCCCAGCGGTTAAGGTCCTGCATAATCGCTTTCATCTTGACGGGAATTTCACGATTGGGCGGGCCATGGTTACCGGCCGCGATTTTCGCCACAGCGATGTCCATCGGATGATAGGCAACCGTATAGCCATATTTCGCGGCCAGTTCGGGCAGCTTGAGATGCGCGAAATAGCTGAAAGGGCTGACCATATCGAAATAAAAATCTATTTGCGCGGCCATAATCAATCCTCCATCCAGCAATTGGAAATTACGTACGTCTGTGCCATCACCCCAGGTCGATGTCCAGCCCATAGCCTTTGGCTTCCATGCCAATAACCTCGCCCGCATAGGCCTTACATGCCGCCGTGTTGCTGACCGAGACGCCGATATACCCAAGCTCCGTTACTTGTGGCATTGCGATGCTCTCTTTGCATTTGTGCTTCGGGTAGCGTGAAACATCGCGCTCCAAGGAAGCGTCATAATTGCTTGTTACGAGATGTGCCCAGCTTTTTGTGCCGAACTGTTGAGCTGTTGAGGCCCAATCAGACTGCCGTCTGCATACCATCGGGAAGCGGTGATCCGTGCAGAACGCCGGACTTGTACAGTTCGGCGATCCTGCCCGCATCATAGCCAAGATGTTTTTCCAAAACATAGGCATTATGCTCGCCCAGAAATGGCGCATGAAGTTCCAGCCGCCCAGGATATTTGGAAAAGCGTAACGGAACGCGGGGAAATTGCCAGTTTCCCAACCCGCGATCATTGTCGTGGGGCGCTACCTCGCGCTCGATCATATGGGGTTCCGCCAATGCCTCGGGCACGGACAGGATCGGGGCCACCGGCAGGTGCGCCTCGCGGAATTTATTGATGATGGTTTCGTCGTCCGGCTGGGTCGCACACCAGGCCTGAATGATGTCGGCGAGAGCGTAACGATTATCCGCACGCACCTGCACAGTGGCGTAATCGGGATGCTCGATCAAATCCTCACGCTCGATCACTTTGCAGAACGCGGGCCAGTCCTTGGGCGTCGACAGGATAAAAATATATTTGTTGCGCCCCTTGAAGACGCCTATTGGTGCAACTGTCGAATGTAGATGGCCAAAGCGCGTTGGCGCGATGGCGCCATCGCTTCCAGTGTAAGCCTGCACATTGAGTTCATGCAGATGAAAATAGGTGTCCAGCAGCGATATATCGAGATACTGACCTTCATTGGTGCGCGCGCGGTCAAGCAACGCCGTCACCACGGCGGCATAGGCGTTCATCCCCGTGCTGACATCACCAATCGCCATGCCGGTCAGCAGAGGCGGCCCGTCGGGATAGCCGATATTGTCCAGAATGCCGGCATAACCGGCGGCGATATAATCATAGCCGGGCAGATGGCTGAGCGGCCCGGTTTGCCCGAACGCCGAGATCGAACACATCACCAGCCGGGGATTGAGCGCATGCACCACCTCCCAGCCCAGACCCATGCGGCCAATGGCGCCGGGGGAATAGTTTTCGATAAACACATCCGCTGTTTTGATCAGCGCTTTGAGAACATCCAGCCCTTCGGGCGTTTTGGGATTGAGGCACAGCGATTTCTTACCGCGGTTCTGCTGTACGAAGTACCCGCTGCGCCCGTTATGCACATAGGGTAGTCCGCGCGTCATATCTCCATTGGGGGCGATCTCCACCTTGATGACCTCGGCCCCCATATCTGCCATAATCCGTGTACCGCTGGGGCCCGCCAATGCGTGGGTGAAATCCAAAATCTTGTAGCCATCGAGAACGTGACGGTGCGCCATGATTAGCTCCTTCCTGTCATCCTCATGGGATCCTTTTTGTTTTGGTCGAGGGCAGCTTGCGACGGGGTGGCCTAAACGTCAAGGGTTCGCCTGCCAGCGGCTGGCTTAACCCGTCGGGCGCATCGTTCTGTATTCAAGTTAGCCAGATATGCCTACGCCATTGCGCCAATGGTGTTGCGAAAGCGCGCCAGCGCCAGGCTGAACAGGGTCGCGCCGATCACGGCGATTTTCACGAATTGCGGCCACACGACGTCCAGCCCCGCGCCGCGATATAAAACCGCCTGGGACAGCGTGACAAAATGTGTATTTGGCGCGGCCTGCATCAAAAACTGAATGGCTTCGGGCATGCTTTCGCGGGGGGATGTGCCGCCGGAAAGTATCTCCAGCGGCAAGAGCACCAGCAACAGCAGCAGGCCGAACTGCGGCATGGATCGCGCGATGGTGCCCAGAAATATTCCCATGGATGTGGTGGCAAACAACAACAGCGCCGCCCCAGACAGAAACAATATCCGCGACCCTTCGATAGGCACCGCCAGCGTCCCCTCAATGACGAAAAATAATGATAATCCGCAGGCAATCAGCACCACCAGCCCCATGGCCCAGACCTTGCTGGTCATGATCTCAAAAGGGGTGACGGGCATCACCAGCAAATGCTCCACTGTGCCATGCTCGCGCTCGCGGATCAGCGCGGCCCCGGTCAGCACGATCGACAGCATGGTGATGCTGTTGACCAGTTCCATTACCGAACCGAACCAGGCGTCCTGAAGTAGCGGATTAAAGCGCGCCCGGACGATCAGTTCAGCGGGGGGCGCGGCGTTCCCGCGATAGCCCTGCACAAATTCGCGCACTTCGCTGGTGGCGATAGCCTGTACATATCCGCTTCCTGCAAAGGCCTGGCTCATGCGGGTGGCGTCCACGTTTAGTTGCAGCACAGGCGCGCGACCGGCCAGAACATCGCGCTGAAAATCCGGCGGAATATTCAGCGCAAAGGTAGCCAGACCGGCATCCATCTGCGCATCCATTCCGGCCTGATCGATCATCACAGGAGTGACAAAATAGGGCGGATAGAATGCGCCGCTGATGCGCGTCGACAGCGGCGAGCGGTCCTCATCCACAATCACGATCGGCGCCTTGTTAAGGGTTTGCGGTAACGCCTCGGCCGCCGCATAAATGGCGAGTGAAAAGGCATAGATGATCAGCACGAGCATCACGGGATCGCGCGCCAGACTGCGCAGTTCCTTGATACCCAGATATAGAATATTCGCAGCGCGCATGTTCAGGCCTCCTGCTTTTTCAACAGCGCCACGCCCAGGCCGATCAGTACCGGCCCGGCAATCAGCAGGGGAACGAACGCGGCGTACAAATCCGCAAACCCCAGCGCTTTCGAAAAAGTCCCGCGTGAAATGGTAATGAAATGCGTGGCGGGATAGATATTGCCGATCAGCCGGCCCGCGCCCTCCAGTGACGACACCGGATCAATCATGCCGGAAAATGTCACGGCAGGCAGGATGGTCAGCACGGCCGTTCCAAAGATCGCGGCGATCTGACTGCGCATAAAGCTGGAGATCAGCAGGCCCATGGCTGTGGCCGAAATCACATACAGTAATGCGCCCGCAGCCAGGGTCAGGAAACTGCCCTTCAGCGGCACACCGAACACCGTGATTGCAAGCGCTGTCAGCAGCAGAAAATTCAGCATCGCCAGCCCGACATAAGGCAGTTGTTTGCCGAGCAGAAATTCCAGCCTGGTTACCGGCGTGACATAAAGATTGATAATGGAGCCAAGCTCTTTTTCGCGCACCACGCTCAGCGCCGCCAGCATCGCCGGAATCAGCAGCAACAGCAATGGAATAACTGCAGGCACCATCGCCACCAGACTTTTCACATCGGGATTATAGCGAAACCGTGTCTCGATCTTCATAAGATTGCTCTGCGGATATCTGCCCGCCAGCCATTGCAGATGCATGCCCTGCACATAACCCTGTATGGTTTCGGCGCGCTGTGGCATGGCGCCGTCGATCCATGCGCCTATCTGCACCGCATCTCCGCGCGCCAGATCACGGGCAAAGCCAGGCGGAATCTCTACCGCCAGGCTCAGTTCCCCCGCGCGCATACGACGGTCCAGGTCTTCGTAACTGGTGATCGGCGCATGTTCGATGAAGTAACGCGAGCCGGAAATATTAAGAGCATAATCCCGGCTGGTTGTGGTGCCGTCGCGGTCCAGCACCGCAAAGGTCAAATCCTCCACATCCAGATTAACGCCGTAACCCACGACAAACATCAAAATGACACTGCCCAGCAAGGCCAGTGTCAGACGGATCGGATCACGGCGCAATTCCAGCGTCTCACGCCGCGTATAGCTGAACATGCGCCTGGGATCGAACCAGCGCTGCCGGTTGCTGTACTTGGCGGGGGGGTGCGCGAGAACAGCCTGCTCCTGGGGCGTCTCCTGCCCGCTGCCATTCGCGGCCTCTTCCAGATAACCGATGAAGGCGTCTTCCAGCGTTTCTGCATCACGTTTTTCTATCAAAGCGTCAGGCGTGTCGGTGACCAGCACCCGGCCCGCATGCATCAGGGCGATGCGGTCACAGCGCGCGGCTTCATTCATGAAGTGGGTCGAGATAAAGATCGTCACGTTATCGTTGCGCGCCAGGTCAATCATTATCTGCCAAAAGCCATCGCGCGCAACCGGGTCAACGCCTGAAGTCGGCTCGTCGAGAATCAGTATCTCCGGCCCGTGGATCATCGCCACCGCCAGCGACAGGCGCTGACGCTGGCCCAGCGGCAATGCGTCTGGCATCGCATCGGTTACACCCGCCAGATCGAAACGCCGCACCATTTCCTTAACCCGATCCGGAATCGTGGCGGCGGGCAAGCCGAACAGGCGCGCATGCAGTTCCAGATTCTGCCGCACCGTCAGTTCGGAATAAAGCGAAAAGCTTTGCGACATATAGCCGACACGCCTGCGGGTTTCGATATCACGCCCCTGCATCGGCTGGCCAAACAGCCGGGCCTGCCCTTCGCTTGCAGGCAGCAGGCCGGTCAGCATCTTCATGGTTGTAGTTTTGCCGCAGCCATTGGAGCCGGTGAAGCCGAAAATTTCGCCGCGCCGGATGCGGAAACTCACATGGTCAACGGCGGTAAAATCGCCAAAGCGCATGGTCAGGTCTTCGGCCTCTATGGCGATATCGCGATCAAAACCGTCTTCACGGGGTGGTATCGTTACGGGGTGGTAATCGCGCCGCTTTTCTTCCGGCAACAGGGCGATAAATGCCGCTTCCAATGATGCGGCGCCGGCATGCTCCAGCAGTTCGGCGGGCAATCCTTGCGCCAGTACGCGCCCCGCATCCATTGCCGCCAGCCAGTCAAAACGGGCGGCTTCCTCCATATAGGCGGTGGCGATCAGCACACTCATTTCCGGACGCGCACTACGGATACGGCGGATCAGTTCCCAAAACTGACGGCGCGAAAGCGGATCAACGCCGGTGGTTGGTTCATCCAGTATCAGCAGGTCGGGGTCATGGATCAGCGCGCAGCA
>JAUSQH010000449.1 GCA_030652895.1 Alphaproteobacteria bacterium | reverse complement strand
GCATCGTTTGAACCCAGCATTGATTATGTCGTCACCAAAATTCCTCGCTTCACGTTTGAGAAATTTCCGGGCGCCGATCCGTCGCTTACGACGGCGATGAAATCTGTCGGGGAAGCCATGGCCATTGGCCGCACCTTCCAGGAATCTTTGCAAAAAGCGCTGCGCTCCATAGAAACCGGCCTGAGCGGGCTGGATGATCTGGTGATCGAAGGCATGGGCCAGGGTGATGATCATAACGCGTTGCGCGCTTCCTTGTCGCAACCGTCTCCCGACCGGCTGTTGCGCATTGCACAGGCCTTCCGGCATGGTCTGCCCCTGGAAGACGTGCAGGCGGCAAGCAAATTTGACCCCTGGTTTCTGCATCAGCTCCGCGATTTGGTGGAAAGCGAAAGCCGCGTCAAAACTTTTGGTTTGCCGGATGATGCGCAGAATTTCCGGATGCTGAAAAGCAAGGGCTTTTCCGACACACGCCTGGCGCAACTTGCCGGCATGACTGAGTCCGAGGTAAGTGCGCAACGCCAGCGTCTTGGTGTGCGCCCCGTCTACAAACGTATCGACACCTGCGCGGCCGAATTTGAATCCCGCACCCCTTATATGTATTCAACCTATGAAAGCCCCGCCATGGCCGCCGGTGCGCCAGAGTGTGAATCCGAGCCCACGGACGCGCGCAAGATCGTCATTCTTGGCGGCGGCCCCAACCGTATCGGTCAGGGCATCGAATTTGATTATTGCTGTTGCCATGCAGCCTTCGCCCTGTCGGATGCGGGCTTTGAGACGATCATGGTCAATTGCAATCCCGAAACCGTATCCACCGATTATGACACCAGTGACCGGCTATATTTTGAACCGCTCACCGCGGAAGATGTGCTGGAACTGATTGCAGTTGAACAGCGCAATGGGACCCTGCATGGGGTGATCGTACAGTTGGGCGGGCAGACGCCGTTAAAACTGGCGGCAGCGCTGGAAGCGGCCAATGTGCCAATTCTGGGTACAACGCCTGACGCTATTGATCTGGCCGAAGACCGCAAGCGGTTTCAGGAACTGCTTTCCGGGCTGGGACTGAAGCAACCTGAAAACGGCACGGCCATGGACCTGCCCGAAGCCTTGGCAGTAGCCCGGCGCATTGGCTTCCCGGTTGTCATCCGCCCGTCTTACGTGCTGGGTGGCCGCGCGATGGAAATTGTCCGCGACGAAGCGCAGCTCACCCGCTACATGACCCAGGCTTTTATCGCCTCTGGTAAAAACCCAGTGCTGATCGACAGCTATTTGCAGGACGCCATTGAGGTGGATGTGGACGCCATTGCCGATGGGCAAACCGTGCATGTTGCCGGCATCATGGAGCATATCGAGGAGGCGGGCGTTCACTCCGGTGACAGCGCCTGTTCGTTACCGCCGCATTCGCTTGATCAGACGATCATTACGGAAATCAACCGGCAAACCGGGGTGCTGGCAAAAGCGCTGAATGTTGTTGGCCTGATGAATGTGCAGTTCGCGGTCCAGGGGGAAACAATTTTCATTCTGGAAGTAAACCCGCGCGCCAGCCGCACGGTGCCCTTTGTCGCAAAAACCATGGGTGTTCCGTTCGCCAAAATTGCCTCAAGGGTAATGGCGGGCGAAAAACTGGCGAGCTTTGGGCTGACAGAAAAAAAACTGAATCATGTGGCGGTGAAAGAAGCCGTATTTCCGTTTGCGCGGTTTTTGGGTGTCGATACGCTGCTTGGCCCAGAGATGAAATCAACCGGCGAAGTAATGGGGCTGGACCGGAATTTCGAGCGCGCCTTCGCCAAAAGCCAGATCGCCAGCGGGTCGACGTTCCCTGAAACCGGAACGGCTTTTTTCTCCGTCAAGGATCGGGACAAACCCGCAATTCTGGCTCCCGCCCGCACCCTGCAGGCACTGGGCTTCAAACTGCTCGCTACCGGAGGCACCGCCACTTTTCTGGAACAGGCGGGGCTGCAGGTCACGCGCATCAACAAGGTGTTACAGGGTCAGCCACACATAGCCGACGCCATTAAAAACGGCGATGTGCAACTGGTTTTCAATACAACCGAGGGCGCACAGGCGATTGCCGATTCTTTTCCGATCCGGCAAAGCGCTTTGATGTCCAAGGTGCCATACTATACGACGGCAGCCGGAATAACCGCGGTTGTAAAGGGTCTTGAGGCCGCTCGAGCAGGCGCGCTTGAAGTTAGCCCTCTACAATCTTACATTTAATTGGCGCATAGCCTATAGTTCGTCTGCGGGCTGGCGGATAGACAGCAACCCACGCATTAACCGACAGGTACAGCAGGACAGATGGAAAGAATTCCCATGACGGCTGGTGGTTTTGAATCGCTCGAAACCGAAGTACGGCATCTAAAGACAGTTGAACGGCCTGCGATCATCAAGGCCATTTCGTCCGCGCGTGAGCACGGCGATCTTTCTGAAAATGCCGAATATCATGCGGCCAAGGAACGCCAGAGCTATGTCGAAGGCCGGCTGATGGAGCTGGAAGACAAGATCAGTCGCGCCCAGGTCATTGACGTCGCCAAACTATCCGGGGACGATGTGAAATTTGGCGCAACTGTCAAACTGCTGGATGAAGACACGGAAGACGAGGCCACCTATCAGGTCGTGGGTGAAATCGAAGCCGATGTCAAAGCCGGGCGCATTTCCATTACATCGCCACTGGGCCGGGCGCTGATCGGCAAGCGAATTGGCGATGCGGTTGAGGTCAACACCCCGGGCGGCGGCAAGAGCTACGAGATATTAAGCGTGAAATTTAAGGGCTAGTGCAGCTCAAAA
>JAUSQH010000244.1 GCA_030652895.1 Alphaproteobacteria bacterium | reverse complement strand
GTGCCGCGCAATTCCTGCGCGACGCCCGGATCACCCCGATCTATGAAGGCACCAACGGCATTCAGGCCATCGACATGGTGACCCGCAAACTGCCCATGCAGGGCGGAGCGGTGGTGCGGGCCTTTATTGCCGAAATGCAGGAAACCGCCGATCGCTGCCGCCAGCTAAACAGCCCGGCTTTCGCACAAATCGGCGCGGCGCTGGATAGCGCGCTTGGCGTCATGACCCAGGCCACGGACTGGATGCTGGCGCACATCTCCGACGCGCCCAATGACTGCCTTGCGGGCGCAACCCCCTATCTGCGGCTGGCTGGCACGGTGAGTAACGGCTATTATCTGGCGCGCATGGCGATGACACGGGCGCAGGATGCGGATACGGATCCCCATACCGGGACCGCCATCGCCACCGCCTTGTTCTTTGCCCTTAATCACTTACCGCAGGTGTCCGGGTTGTCCGGCGCAGCCATGGCCGGGGCGGCGCATTTGTATGCGCTGAATGACGCGCAACTGGGCGTTTAGGAGGGGGGCATCGGGCGGGGTTTATGAAACGGGAAGATTCAGCAGTCTCACATCGCCAATGAAACTTTCAAGGGTGAGCAGATGCGGTCTTACCGCTATGGGATAAGAATCATGGAGGCCCGAAGGCACGACGAGCTGAACACCTGCCTCCTGAACTGGCCGGCAAATGGACTCTGTCCCGGATAGCAGGCATTCTTCAGCCATTATTTGGCTACGGCTCAAAGCTGCGCACAAGGCTGCTGGTGACCAGACCCCATCCGTCTACCATAACGAAAAATATCAGCTTGAAGGGCAGCGATATCATGATAGGGGGCAGCATCATCATGCCCATCGACATCAAAACCGACGCCACCACCATGTCAATGACGATGAAGGGAATGAACAGCAAAAATCCGATTTCAAAGGCCCGCTTTAATTCGGATACAATGAAGGCGGGAACGAGCGCCTGAAGTGGCGTTGCTTCCGGGGTTGCGGGCTGTGCGGACTTGGAAAGCCCAAGAAATGTCCGCAGATCTGCCTCGCGCACCTGGCTAAGCATGAATAGCCGCAACGGCGCGATGATGCGCTCGATGGCAACAGGCGCTTCAATGCGCTCCTCCAGCAGCGGCAGGACGCCTTCCTCATAAGATTTCTGGAAAGTCGGCCCCATCACAAATGCTGTCAAAAATAGCGCCAGCGAGATCATGACCACGTTCGGAGGTGAGGTTTGCGTGCCTATGGCGCTGCGCAACAGGGACAGAACAACCACAATCCGGGTGAATGACGTCACCGTCACCAGAATGCCAGGGGCAATGCTAAGGACGCTGATGACAGCAATCAGCTGAAGGATGCGCCCGGTTACGGAATTTGCCCCGCCCAGGGGCGCTTCCTCATCCGAGCCTGCGGCAACTCCGGCCGCCCCACCCAAGTCAATTGAAATTGACTGGGCGGTGGCCGGTACGGTGCTCATGAGAAATACACCAAGGCAAAATGCAACAAGCAACGTGTGCCGGAATGCATAAAAATAGCGGGTTGCTTGCTTGCTCACGCGTTACTATTTCCAATGAATGGCAGTATTCGGGACAGTTTTGCAGGACTGTGTGGTTCCGGGGCTGAATTTTCTTTGATGTCCGCACGCGCATCGATACTGCTCTCTATGAGCAGATCACGATCGCCGTTCAGCAAAATCAGATGCTCAACAGTATCGCGGCGTATCAGCACCAGTTTGCGCCGGGCGTCCACGGCCTGCACTTCAATCACTGACAGACGGTTCCGCCCGCCGGCGCCACGGACACGTGGCGCCAGTCCCATGCGCTTGCCAAACCACGAACACGCGCCGATTAACCCGAGCACAAATAATAACGCCAGGCCGAAGCGGAGATATTCCATCATTTCCAAGCGCTGGTTTCCTTGAAGAAGCGTGTTCTCATCATTCTTTAAGTGGAATGTGCCGGTTTATGCTTAACACCGGGTTAAAAAATTAATTCCGCAACCCGCGGGGCATTAAACTTTTCTTAAGCGCAAGGGGGGAAAATACCGGGGTTGGCGGAATCGCTGCCGCGTTTGACGCGCGGGATGATGCACTGGAAATTTACATGGATACAAAAGGCGCACCTATATTTACGGCAATGCGCGCCAAGATGGAGTGGCTATCCGAACGGCAAAAATTGCTGTCGGAAAATATTGCCAATGCGGACACGCCAGGTTATCGCGCGCGCGATCTAAAGCCGGTTGACTTTTACAAAATGCTGAAGCGCGGCTCAACGTCAGAAATCGCCATGACTCACCCCAAGCATTTGAAGGGGGCCGCTGACGCTCAGCGCTTCAAATTCAAACCGGTGAATGTTGATGGCAATGAAACCAACCCCTCGGGGAATTCGGTTTCGATTGAGGAACAAATGGTCAAGCTCGGTGAAACCCAGATGGAATATGAAACAGTAACCGGAATTTACCGCAAACAAATGCAGATTATGAAACTGGCGCTTGGAGGCCGGAACTAATTCCAGCCTCGTACTAGACCCGGCAGGTTTATGAAGGAGAAAAATTATGGATCTTAAATCAGCGATCGAGACGTCGGTTTCAGGCATGAATAGTCAGGGAACGCGGATGCGGATTATTGCGGAAAATATCGCCAATGCGCAGTCGACCGCCAGAGGGGCTGACGGCAACCCCTATCGCCGCCGCGTTGTGAGTTTCGCCAACGAGTTGGATAAAGCAAGCGGCGCCAAATTGGTGACGGTGAAAGGTGTTGAGTTCGATAAATCCGAATTCGAGTCGGTATATGATCCCGCGCATCCTGCGGCCGATAAGAACGGCTACGTCAAAATGCCAAACGTTAACAGTATGATAGAAAGCATGGACATGAAGCAGGCGCAACGCAGCTACGAAGCGAATCTGGCCGCCGTTAAGGCGTCGCAGAATATGATGGTGCGCACTATTGATCTGCTCAATTCCCGCTAATTATCCCTAGAAGGAATATTTGCCAATGGCGACGAACATAATCAATCCGGCTGGCGCCGCATCCGCCTATGCCCAGGCGGCAGGTCGCATTCTGGGAGGGGCCGCAGACGCAGGCGCTTCCGGCGCATCAGGCACAGCGACAAGCTTTGCCGATCTTGTGAAAGATTATATCGGCGACGCCGTCAACACTTCAAAGGTATCCGAAACCGCATCGTTAAATGCGATAAGCGGCAAGGCCGATGTGGTTGATCTGGTCACCGCCGTCAACGAGGCGGAAATGACATTGCAAACGGTGATAGCCGTTCGCGACCGTGTGGTGCAGGCCTATCAGGAAATTATGCGGATGCCGATCTGACGGGTCTGACAATTTTTTTGTAGCTGAATTTTATAGTAAACATTATTTTAGCGGAAGGCAGCGTCATCATGGAAGCCAATGACGTAATAGACGTAGCGCGGGACGCTATTATCGTCATGCTGCAGGTATCCACACCTGTGATGCTGGTCGGTCTGACCGTCGGTCTGGTGGTCGCGCTGTTTCAGGCCCTGACACAAATTCAGGAAATGACTCTGACTTTTGTACCAAAGATCATTGCGATATTTGCTTCGCTGCTGCTGTTTATGCCGTTCATGGGCCGGGTGATGGATGATCTGATGGTCCGGATCGCGGAAAGAATCGCCAGTTTATAATTTGTCGCTAATGCACAAGGCCTGGTTATGTTGGGTGAACTAATTCCCGCGCAAATTTTTGCCTTTATGCTGGTGTTCGCACGGGTCGGCGGCATGGTGATGCTGATGCCGGGATTTGGAGAAGTTGCGGTTCCTGCCTGGGTCAGGCTTGGGCTTGCGGTTACTATTAGTGCGGTTATCTTTCCGCTGGTTGGCGCTTCGTTACCCCCGATGTCTGCTTCCACTCCCGGTTTGGCGCTTGCTGTCGGCACGGAAGCGATGACGGGACTGTTTATCGGCGGAGTAGCGCGTCTGTTGTTAAGTGCGCTGCACGTTGCGGGCACTATAATCGCCTTTCAATCGGGGTTGGCCGCAGCGCAGGGATTTGATCCGGCCCAGCAAAGCCAGTCGGCCATCGTGGCGACATTTATGACTCTGGTGGGCGTAAATCTGATCTTCGCCACGAATCTTCACCATCTTCTGTTGCTGGCCATGGTGGACAGTTACGCGATATTCGTTCCGGGTAATCTTCCGCCAGTCGCACAGTTCAGTGAACTTGCCGTTACAACGGCGGCCAGGTCGTTTGCCGTAGGGCTTCAGATCGCCAGCCCGTTCCTCGTGTTTGGGTTGATTTTCAATGTTGGATTGGGCCTGGTCGCCCGCTTGATGCCGCAGCTTCAAGTGTTTTTTATAGCAGTCCCAGCGCAAATCCTTCTTGGCTTCATGATTCTCAGCGCTGTGTTTTCCAGCGTCATGATGTGGTTCCTGGAATATTTTGAGTCCGGATTATCACCATTCCTGATCGCGCCATGAGGTTTACCGCCAATGGCTGATCAGGATGATGCGGAAAAAACCGAAGAGCCAACCCAGAAGAAGCTTGATCAGGCGCTGGAAAAAGGCGATGCGCCGCGCAGTCAGGAACTGAAGCATTTTATTATGCTTGGCGGCGGCGCCCTGGTGATTGGAATGTTTGGCAGTTCGCTGGCAGGCGCCTTGCAGCGTGATATGCGGAAATATCTGGAGCAGGGTTATGCATTCCCGATGGATGCGGGCCAGATGTTGCAGATCTGGCGCGCGGTTTCGGAACAGCTGCTTAGCGCAATGGCTCTGCCGCTATTGGTGCTGTTGGTAGCCGCATTTGCAACAAGCATGATACAGCAGCGCCCCGTTTGGGCGGTTGAAAAGCTTAAGCCAAGTTTTGGTAAACTGTCCCCAATGAAAGGGCTGAAGCGCATATTCTCGCTCCAGTCAGTGGCGGAATTCACGAAAAACATACTGAAGCTGATTGTCGTCGGCTCCATTGTAACTTTCGTCGTGTGGCCTGACCGGGGCCGCCTCGATACCATGATGCAGGTTGATCTGGTGGCGGTTCTGGCTTATCTGCAATCGCTGGTGCTGAAGATGTTTGGCGCTGTGGCGGCAGTTATGGCGCTGCTCGGGGGTGCGGATTATTTTTATCAGCGCTTTGAATTTACAAAAAAACAGCGCATGACTCGCAGTGAAGTAAAGGACGAGCACAAGCAAAGCGAAGGCGACCCGTTGATCAAGGCGCGGGTACGTCAAATTCGCGCCGAACGGGCGCGCGGGCGAATGATGGCGGCAGTGCCGGGAGCGACCGTGGTCGTCGTTAACCCTACGCACTATGCTGTGGCGCTTAAATATGAGCACCAGCAGATGGCCGCGCCAGTCTGCGTTGCTAAAGGTCTTGATAATATTGCGCTTCGTATTCGTGCCGTTGCTGAGGAAAATAAGGTGCCGGTGATAGAAAATCCGGCATTGGCCAGGGCCCTATACGCGTCGGCGGAGATTGACCGCGAAATCTCTCCGGATAATTATAAGGCCGTGGCCGAAGTGATCAGCTTTGTGATGCGGCTCAAGGACAAGAAGATGCGTGCGCGTCGATAATATTGATGCGGTGAGCAACTGAGGATAGTGAGGGTATGGCAGGATTATTGCGCGGCCTGACCGGCTGGGGGCGGGCGAATGGAGCTCGCAGGTATCCCGGACTGGACGCCGCGGGGCTTGGCGTTGAGGCCTTGATCGCAGTAGTGGACAACTCTCATGATCCGATCATGATTTGCGGTGACGCCGGGGAAGTATATTACGCCAACGGCGCCTATTTTGCTTTGTGCGGAATGCCACATGACAGTCTTTTGGCGCCGGGTATCGCCACAATCTTGCGAGGCGGCGCCGTGCAGGCGGCCCGTCTGTACCGTTTACAAAAAGCGGTGCGCGACAAAACTCCGGCAATGGAGATTTTGTCTTTTGGCGCTGGCGACGACCGCCGTTTGTTTGACGTACACGTCACACCACTGGGCGACGGGAAAGCGGCGTCGTTTTGGACTTTGCGCGCCCACCATGCAATCGCCGCCGAATTACCCGATGGTGAGTCCGTCACAAAGCGCGTTTATAATATCATCGATAATGCTCCCGTCGGATTTGCGGTTGTGCAAAGCGATGGCGTGCTTGTTTTTGCCAATCAGACCTTCAGTGTCTGGAGCGGCATAGAGCAGGACAGGATGATCGCTGGCGGGCTTTCTATTTCCGCCGTTATGGAAGGCGCGCCAGGTCCTTGGCAGCCTTCGATGCCAGCCACCGATATGGGGGTTGCCCGGGCCGATATTCGCAAACCGGATGGTGGCGTCATCCCGGTATCACTGATGTATATGATGCAACGGGAAAGCAGCGGGGATATCGCGGAAGTGCGTATGATCATGCGAGATTTGCGAGATCAGAATGCGTTCGATCTGTCCGGTTTGGGTGAGGTTGAGGCCAGGTTTTTACGTCTGTTTGATATTGCCCCGGTTGGCATTGTAATTGTTGATACTGAGGCAAAAATTCTCGAAGTGAACACGGCTTTTCGTCAGCGCTTTTTTGAAAACGCTGTCCGCGGCGGAAATTTTCTCGATATGGTTGCCCAGGACTATCGTAATGAGGTGCGCCGCAAGATTGCAGACGCGCTCGGGCAAAACACCCAGGATGGACACATCGAAATTCAGATCGGCAGCGGCGAAAATGTACGCTCGACGCAGCTTTTTGCCACGCGTATGCATGCTGCTGGTGAAGCCTCAGTGGTGCTTTATCTGGTGGACATCACCGAACAGAAAAATCTGGAACTGCAATTTGCGCAGTCGCAAAAAATGCAGGCAGTGGGTCAACTGGCGGGGGGCATCGCGCACGATTTTAATAATCTGCTGACAGCTATTATCGGCTACAGCGATTTGTTGCTTGGCCGCCATAATGCGGGTGATCCGTCTTTCAGCGATATTCATCAGATTAAACAGAACGCCAGCCGCGCCGCCAATCTCGTGCGCCAGCTGTTGGCATTTTCGCGGCAGCAAACCTTGAAGCCAAAAGTGGTTTCGGTGACCGACATGCTTGCAGAGCTGAATAATCTGCTGCGCCGTCTGCTGGGCGATAACGTTGGGATGACGATGACCCATGGCCGCAATCTGGGAAAAATCAAGGTCGATCAGGGGCAGCTTGAGAATGTCATTATCAATCTGGCGGTAAACGCGCGGGACGCAATGGGTCCAAACGGCGGGGCCATCCGTATACAAACGGAAAATGTCTCGGCCGGCGAGGCGCGGGCGCTGGATCACGCCTGGATGCCGCCGGGTGATTGCGTGATGATTGAGGTTTCCGATAACGGTCCGGGTATTCCCAAGGAAATCATGGGAAAAATTTTTGAACCCTTCTTTACTACCAAGGAAGTTGGCAAAGGGACCGGGCTTGGCCTCTCAACCGCTTACGGCATCGTCAAACAGCAGGGCGGCAATATTTACGTTCTGAGCGAACCAGGCAAAGGGGCGGTATTCAGAATATATCTGCCGCGCTATGACGAAGAGGAAACGGATGCCACCGTGGCGCCCGCCGCCGAAAGCGAGCCAACGGATTTAACGGGTAAAGGGTTAATTCTGCTGGTCGAGGATGAGGAGCCTGTGCGCGCCTTCGTTTCCAGGGCGCTGGTGGGCAAGGGCTACACCGTCCTGGAAGCCAGCGGCGGAGAAATGGCGCTGGAAATCATGCGCGCGAATGCGGGCCGTATTGATCTGATGATTTCCGATGTGATGATGCCAAACATGGATGGTGCCTCCCTGCTCAAGGAAATCCATGCTCTGGATCCCACGACCAAGGTGATATTTATTTCCGGTTACGCCGAGGATGCCTTTCGCAATAATGATGAGCCGTTGGGCGAATTTGCGTTCCTGCCAAAACCCTTCACGCTGCGCCAGCTCGCGTCCCGGGTGAAGGAAGTTTTGGGCAACAACTAACATAATTTCGCGGAATTTAGCTGTTCGAGAACATAAATCGAACAAGCCCGTAAAACCAAATGAAAATATGTTCTTGACAGAATCTCCCCCATAAGAACAAAGTGCGTACATAAAACAGGTTGATGCCGCAGTCGGGTTGTACGGCGTTGCGGCGTGTGAAATA
Source organism: Alphaproteobacteria bacterium (assembly GCA_030652895.1). Lineage (GTDB taxonomy): Bacteria > Pseudomonadota > Alphaproteobacteria > UBA11222 > UBA11222 > UBA11222. The sequence continues at coordinate 1,957 of JAUSQH010000244.1, read as the reverse complement.
ACAAGGAGAGAGACTCATGGCAGCTGGCCCGCTTCGTATCGTTGGTGAGGATAAAATGGATAAGCGCAAAGCCCTGGACGCGGCGCTCAGTCAAATCGAGCGGGCCTTTGGCAAGGGGTCGGTAATGAAGCTTGGCGGGGCGGAAGCCGTTGCTCCTATTGCGTCCATTTCAACGGGCTCGCTGGGCCTGGATATCGCACTTGGCATTGGCGGCTTGCCTCGCGGCCGGGTGGTTGAAATTTATGGCCCGGAATCGTCCGGCAAGACGACGTTGACCCTGCATGTCATCGCCGAAGCGCAGAAAAAAGGCGGTATCTGCGCCTTTGTGGACGCAGAACACGCGCTTGATCCGGCCTATGCGCGCAAGCTCGGGGTCAATCTCGAAGAACTATTGATTTCACAGCCTGATACCGGTGAACAGGCCCTGGAAATAGCCGATACGCTGGTGCGTTCGGGCGCTGTGGACGTGGTGGTGATTGATTCGGTTGCCGCTCTTACGCCGCGCGCCGAACTGGAAGGTGAAATGGGCGATACCCATGTGGGCCTCCAGGCCCGCCTGATGAGCCAGGCGCTGCGCAAATTGACCGGGTCGATTTCCAAGTCCAACTGCATGATCATTTTTATCAATCAGATTCGCATGAAGATTGGCGTGATGTTTGGCAGCCCGGAAACCACATCCGGTGGCAACGCCCTTAAATTCTACGCCTCGGTTCGGCTGGATATTCGCCGTATCGGCGCGCTCAAGGATCGTGACGAGGTGATCGGCAACCAGACCCGCGTCAAGGTGGTCAAGAACAAGGTCGCGCCGCCCTTCAAACAGGTTGAGTTTGATATTTTGTATGGCGAGGGCATTTCCAAGGTTGGCGAACTGATTGATCTGGGCGTCACCGGCAACGTCGTGGAAAAATCTGGTTCCTGGTTCTCGTATAACGGACAGAGAATTGGTCAGGGGCGCGAAAATGCCCGTAAATTCCTGATCGAAAACCCGCATCTTGCCGATGAAATTGAAGCTGCCATTCGTGGAAATGCAGGGCTGATTTCGGACCGGATTCTGGTGGGGCCGGAAACTGAAAGTGAAGGCGCCCGCGCCGCCAGCGAGTAACAGGCGGTTCGTGTAGAAGCAGATGATTTTAAGGGGGCGTCAGTTCGTTCCACTAGGGTTATAGCTGACGTTAGATGAACCCGAAGAGGTGGTTTCCAGCGGAGATGTGACGATCCTGAATCTGGAAATGGCAAAAATAACCTGGTTTTTTGGGCGTCTGTGGCATGGCCGGGCCGTGGACGGCCAGAGGGTGCGCGCCAGCGCGCCAGCGCGCCTGTGAGCTGCATTTAGAGGTCTCGGAAAAACCGGCTTTCGCGATGTCCGTGGTATAAAAATGGCCCGCTATGTTTCGAGATTGCGAAAATAGGTATCGATGGCTTGTTTAAGCGCTTCGGCGAGCCGTTGCCGTCCTGATTTGGAGGTCAGGACCTGTGCGTCGGTGGTGTTTGACAATAGTCCCAGTTCAACCAGAACGGACGGCACGTCGGGGGCTTTCAACACCCTGAAGCCGGCATAACGGTGCGAATTTTTCAGCAATGCTCCGGCACTGCTGAGCTCGGGCAACAGCAATTTGGCAAAATGTACTGATTTGTTGGTGGTTTCGCGCTGAGCCAGATCAATGAGGATGCTTTTTACCAGTTCATCGGTTTCATCCCCAATGCCGATACCTGCGATCATATCGGAATTATTTTCTTTCGCGGCCAGTAATTCGGCTTCCTTGTCGGATGCCTGTTCGGACAGTGTATAGACTGACGCGCCACGCACCTTGCGGGTGAGTAGAGCATCTGCGTGCACCGAAATGAACAGGTCAGCGTATGATTCGCGGGCTATCTGAACACGATCGCCCAAGCGCACAAACACATCGCTGTCGCGCGTCATCAGCACTTTATAACGTTTGTCGCGGTTCAGTAGCGT
>JAUSQH010000236.1 GCA_030652895.1 Alphaproteobacteria bacterium | reverse complement strand
AGCTGCGGTCTTTTTATTAGCCTCTTGTGAATCCACGACAGAGGCTGGTGGTGCGGGCACGGGCGGCGGCGGTGGCGGCGGTGGCGGCACCAGCAGCTCCGCTATCGTTCCTGGTTCGCAGCAAGATTTGGAAGCGACGACTTCCAATCGTGTATTTTTTGGATTTGATCGTCATGATCTGACCGAAGAAGGCCGTTCCACCTTGCAGGCTCAGGCAGCCTGGCTGGCGAAAAATCCGTCTGTTACGGTATCGATTGCGGGTAACTGCGACGAACGTGGCACGCGCGAGTACAACCTGGCGCTCGGCGAACGCCGCGCCAACTCGGCAAAAGACTATCTTCTTAGCCAGGGCGTAGATGCAGCCCGCGTGACTACCATCAGTTATGGTAAGGAACGCCCGATTGCATTGTGCTCCGACGAGTCCTGCTGGTCGCAGAACCGGAATGGCACCACGACTGTCAACTAAGACGGTTTCTGCTGGATTGCCCAGAATGCGCGCCCTTCTTTTGGAGGCGCGCATTCTGACAGGCGTTATCCTTATCTGCCTGGTCTGACATATATCGCAACGATATGTTTTTCGGTCCGGCACTGCTAACTGGTCTTCACAGATGGGCCGGGCAGGCGGTTTATGGGATGGGTGCAGCCTTATTGACGCCCCATTTTGAAGGGCATGCTGTGTAATGGTTTCACACTTCACTTTTTTGCAAGCATACCCTTTCGCGTTGCGCGCTCGCAGCCGGACAAAATGGATATGCCCGGCAGCGGTATTTTCACTGTTTATACTTTTTACAGGCCCCCTGGCGGCGCAAGATATGCGGGGTATGCAGAACGAGCTGAATCGCCTGCGCCAGGATGTAGCGGATTTACAACGCCAGCAGTCAGCGCGCGGAACGAATGTGTCCGGCAAAACGGCTATCAGCGGGGTGACACCTGTTGGTAACGAGACAGCAGCGGCGCAGGTGAAGGTTCAGGTTGATCAAATGGACAGGGAACTGCGCGGTATGGTCGGGCAGATCGAACAGCTTACTTTTCGGGTTAATCAGGTTGCCACCCAGGTTGAGAAACTGACTGCGGATATCGATTTCCGTTTGACGGCTTTAGAGCGTGGCAACAGTGGAGCTGCGCCCCTGGGTGCAGCGCCGCCCTTAACAATGCCCCAGGGCACTGGGCGGTCAGGCATTTCATCGGGAAGGTCCACATCCGATATTGATGCAGGCGTCAGTGAGCTGCCGCCTTCCAGCGCATTGAATTCAACGCTGCAAAATTCCCGTACGCCGCCACCGCCGCCGGGGTTGGCGGCGGCGTCCCCTCAGGGGTCGCCGGAAGAGCAATATGCTGCGGCGTTTGGCCTGCTTCGTTCGGGCGACTATGCCGCCGCCGCAGACGGGATGGAACTTTTCATAAAAAACCATCCAGACCATGAACTGGCGGGCAATGCGATTTACTGGCTCGGCGAAACCTATTACGTCCGTAAAGACTATGCGCGGGCTGCCACCTACTTTCTGGACGGCTTTCAGAGATATCCGCAAAGCCGCAAAGGACCGGACAACCTGTTGAAATTAGGCATGACGTTGGCGGCGCTGGAGCACAAGGCCGAAGCCTGTCAGGCCTTAATGCAGGTTACGAAGAAATATCCGAAAGCTCCTGAAAAGATTACGCAACGTGCGGGCTCCGAGATCAAACGTCTGAGCTGCTCATAATTTTATCGTTCGCCTCCTGTGAGGCTTTCCGGGCCTGAAAATGCAGGTACCAATAATGGCTGACGTTTCCAATTCAGCGCCTGTAAACGATCTGGAATTTACCCACGCGCTGCAGGCGCTTTCACCCAATATCCCCATTGCCGTCGCAGTTTCAGGCGGCGGCGATAGCATGGCGCTGCTGCGCCTGACACAGCGTTGGCTGGAGACTGAATCACACGGGGCCAGTCTGTTAGCGTTGACCGTTGATCACGGTTTGCGCGAGGCGTCGGAGGTGGAGGCGCAACAAGTGGCGCACTGGTGCCGGACGCTGGGCGTTTCCCATCAGATTTTACGTTGGCGGGGAGATAAGCCACAAAGTGATATTCAGGCTGCGGCGCGCCGGGCGCGCTATGGGCTGCTGAGCGGTATCTGCAAGGAGCAGGGTATTCGATGTCTGTTGCTGGGGCATCAGTTTGAGGACCAGGCGGAAACATTCCTGCTACGGCTGGGACGCGGCAGCGGGGTTGACGGACTGGCCGCCATGGCGCCGGACCGCGAATGGAACGGGGTGCGGCTATTGCGCCCGCTACTTGGTTTTTCGGGGCGGCGTCTTCGCGCTACCTTACAGGCGCTCGGGCAGCCATGGATCGAAGATCCCAGCAACAGTGATTTGCGATTTGCCCGGGTGCGCATACGCGATGGGCTTGAGGATTTGACCGCAGCAGGCATCAGTGCGTCGCGGCTCGTCGCGACAGCTCAGCGTATGCGCAGGGTCCGTTCGGCTCTCGAGCATGCTACAGCCGGGCTGATGTATGAGGCCGTGAAATGGGAGCCGGCCGGATTTGCCATTTTGGGCGTTTCCAAGCTTTTATCGTCGCCCGAGGAGATCGGCTTGCGCGCATTGGCGCGGGTGCTGATGGTGGTGGCGGGGCGGGAATATCCTTTGCGTCTGGTCCAGCTGGAAAGGCTTTATGGCTGGCTGCAGTTGAAGCCCAACTCGGGAGGGCGAACCCTGTCGGGGTGCCGTATTCTGCCGCGGGGTGACAGTGTCCTGGTTGTCCGGGAGTTGGCGGCGATTGGTCCTGAAATTGCCCTGTCGCCCGGGGAAAGTGCGGTTTGGGACAACCGTTTCGTGGTCCGGCTGGACAGGAGCGAGCGTATGTCCAGCGTGACATCGTGCACGGTGCGTGAAGTGGGACGCGCGGGTCTTACACAATTGCGTGGTTCTTTGCCGAAAAAACTTCCTCTTAAAACCATCTGCCAGGCGACACCGGGTTTTTGGCAGGGGCAGCATTTGTTGGCAGCGCCGCATCTGGGTTTTGTCGATTCAAAATATGTGGCGGCGGAAGCCGCATTCGATGCGCAATTCGCCCCGGAAAACAAGTTTCCGCCGGATTACGGTGCTGCCGGAAACGGAAGAAATATGTAAGACCTGCCTTAATTCAAGTTTGGCGCTTGTGTACGTCGTGATAGGCATTATCTCTTAACTAGCCGTAAGGTTGTAGCGGGCTAGTCTGATATTCTGATCGTGTGGGATGAAGTTTTAGTCTAGACTTATGTTCGCGGGGTTTTGGCGTTGGTTCGCGCGCCTCAATTAAGGAAGTTAATACATTGAAACCGTACCGTAATATTGTGCCCTGGCTGGTTATCGCCGTACTGTTGGTATTCTTATTCTATCTTTTTCAGGGGCCCGCCGAGCGCCAAACAGCGAACAACATCACTTATTCACAGTTCCTGTCTGAGACTGAAGCGGGGAGTGTACGCGACGTAACGATCAGCGGAGAGACCATTGTAGGTCATTACTCGGACGGTCGCAGCTTTGCGACATACGCGCCTAATGATCCTGATCTGGTGCAGCGTCTTGACGCGCGCGGAGTGAATATCTCGGCGACGCCGGCTGCGAACGAGGATGGATCGTTCTTCGGGCTGCTCATTTCCTGGTTCCCGATGTTGCTGCTGGTGGCGGTGTATATTTTCTTTATGCGGCAGATGCAGGGCGGCAATGGCCGCGCCATGGGGTTTGGTAAATCCCGGGCGAAGATGCTGACTCAGGATACCAACCGGGTGACCTTCGAGGACGTCGCGGGCGTAGACGAAGCCAAGGAAGAATTACAGGAGATCGTGGAATTTTTGCGCGATCCCCAGAAATATCAGCGCCTGGGAGGGCATATCCCCAAGGGCGTGCTGCTGGTTGGCCCCCCGGGTACAGGCAAAACGCTCATCGCACGCGCGGTCGCGGGCGAAGCCAATGTTCCGTTTTTCACCATTTCGGGGTCCGATTTCGTTGAAATGTTTGTTGGTGTGGGCGCCTCGCGCGTGCGTGACATGTTTGAACAGGCCAAAAAGAACGCGCCCTGCATTATTTTCATGGATGAAATTGATGCGGTGGGACGGCACCGGGGTGCGGGCCTGGGCGGTGGCAATGATGAGCGTGAGCAGACCCTGAACCAGTTGTTGGTTGAGATGGATGGCTTTGAATCCAATGAAGGCGTCATTCTGATTGCCGCGACAAACCGGCCCGACGTGCTTGACCCCGCCTTGCTCCGCGCGGGACGTTTTGACCGCCAGGTCGTGGTGCCTAATCCGGATATTCTCGGCCGCGAGAAAATTCTCAAGGTGCATATGCGCAAAGTGCCGCTGGCGCCTGATGTGGAGGCGAAAATTCTGGCGCGTGGCACGCCTGGTTTCTCGGGGGCGGATTTGGCCAATCTGGTCAATGAAGCTGCATTGCTGGCGGCGCGGGTCGGCAA
>JAUSQH010000225.1 GCA_030652895.1 Alphaproteobacteria bacterium | reverse complement strand
ACGCGAGAGGGGATCAACCTTCTGCCCTATGCCAGAAGCATCCTCCGGCTCAATGATCGGGCGCTTGCTGCGGTTTCGAAGAAACGCCTGCGGGTTGGCGCCAGTTCCAATATTGGTATCTATCTGCTGCAGCCTTATGTGCGATCCTATCTTCAGGGGCGCGATCCGTCGGTTTTCGATATGGTGATTGATCGCAATCCGGTGATCGCGGAAATGCTTGAACACAACGAAGTTGATGTCGCTGTGATGGAGTGGTGGGACGGCCGCGCCGGATGCCATGCCCGGCACTGGAAAAGCGAACCAGTTGTTATGATAACTGCATATGAACATCCATTGGCGCTGCAAACCCGGATTGACCCTATGCAGATATCTGAACTTGAACTCCTTGGTGGTGAGCCTGGTACTGGTACCGGCAGGTTGCTGGCTAAATATTTCGGCAACAGCGTAAAGATGCCGCGCGTGACCATGCAGTTGGGTAGTACTGAAGCTGTCAAACAGGCGGTAAAGGCAGGGATAGGAGTCTCTCTGGTCTTTGCTTCTGCCGTTACGGACGAAGTCCGCGCGGGAAGCTTAAGGGCCATTCCGTTTGTTGATCCGCCATTACAGAAGGCTCTGTTCGTCGCCTGGCATGCCGGCATTCCTGGTATGCCTGCACCTGTATTCGCCCAGCATCTGTTGGAAGCTGGGCGCAATTGAGGTCAGATATCCAGATATAAAGTCTCGCGCCAGCGTTGCCCATTCACCTCCCAGAAGACCTTTGATGTAATCCGAAAGGAAATCGGGAAAAACTCCCATTTGGTAGAGTATTGAATTGAATTTCCGACTGCAACGAACTGGTGCGGACCGACATTCGTCGCGATGATGGGCCTTGACCTGCTCCCCTGAATTGTCCTCAATTTTGGGTCTCAGATCATGGTTTTGGTCTAGGCTGGACCGTAAGCAGACCGCATCCCACCAAACTTGGCGTGTTCTGAAGGGACACAAAATGTGTCGAATATGAAATGATTGGGAATTGAACCCGCCCAGTAAAATATTTTGTTGGTATTTGTGTTGGTATCGGTGAAAATGGCTTCCGGTTAGCTTATTGATAAATATATATGTTTTCCAATTTCGTGATTTCGCCCCTGGCACCACTTGCTCCCCTCCCGGTCTATCCCCCGCTACGATGATCTCCTTGCCTCAGTTTTACGGGGCAAGGTGTCTACAAATCTAGGGGCTATTCAAACCGTTGAAGTATGAATTCTTTATCTGCCATCGATCCTCTCTGGTGTGATCAGTCCCCAAAGGCTCGATTCCACTCAAGTCATTAATGTCACTAGACTATTATTATCCAGTTATCACTTTCTTCTACCAATCACCACTTTATTGTTATTTCATGATATTTCATGATGTGCTAAATGTAGAAGGTTGGGGGTGCGCCATGGCGAACAAAACACGCGAGAAGTTTGCGGCAGAGGTAATTTCGGAGATTCTGTCGGCAGTCCGCGACCTGGCACAGGACTAAGGGCGGCAGGTGCAGGCGCTGGAGGATGAAGCGCTGGCCGATCTGATCGAGAAGCGCAAGCAGGGCAGACCGCGCACGCATGTGATGGCAGTCTGTCAGGCCAGCCATGACAAGTTTGGGGCGCTCTACAAGAAGCTGGCTAAATGATGGATTACCTGACCGTCATGGAAGTGCTTGCGATCCGTGATGACCAGATTGAGCGCTACGGCGGTGGGGCGGTGGGGCTGGGGTGCTGGAAGCAGCCCTGTTTCGTCCCAAGACCGGCTACTATAACGATCTGGTTGAGGAGGCGGCGGCGTTGTGGGAACGCCTCGCGCAAAGCCATCCCTTCATCGATGACAACAAGCGTATCGCTTTCGCTGTCACTTATACCTTCCTTGCGATCAACGGCGCCCGGATCACTGCCGATGCCGATGAAACCTATGCCTTCATTACCGGCCTCTACGAGACCGGCACTTTCTCAATGGATCAACTGGTCGGCTGGCTGCGCGCCAATGTCTCGGCTGATCCGCAACCCGCTCCGAAGTGAGCATAACGGCAGACTGAACTTGCGCCATGCCAACGCCTATCGCCTTTGATGATCGGCTTTCCGGCCTGATCGGTCGCTTCTATGAAGCGGCAGCGGATGGCGCTCTTTGGACAGGCATAGCCGCCGATGTGGCGGCGTCGTTGGACTCCACCAGTGCCGTCTTGAAGCTCCATGGTACAGACAATGATATTCGGCTGCTCGAAACCACGGAAAACCTTCTGGTTTCCGATCGTCAGCAATCCTGGGCGACACACTGGCACCGGCAGGATTTATGGGTGGAGCGCTCCGCAAGTTTTGGGGTCTCGCGCGTTGTCACCGATCATGATCTTGTCTCGCCGATCGAGCGACGCAAAAGCGGGTTCTATCAGGAGTGGCTGCGCGCGCTCGATATTCACTATATGGTTGGCGCGGTCTTTCCAGGCGCAGATGGCGCGCTCGGTGTCCTGGGTGTTCACCGACCAGAGAATGCGGGCGCATATGACGATGCCGATCGCCAGAAGGTTTCGATCCTCCTGCCGCACCTTCAACGCGCGATTTGGCTCGGCCAGCAATTCTCAATCACATCGGCGCATCAGGCGGTCGCGGAGGAGGCGCTCGCGCGGATCGATGCCGCTGTGTTTGCCGTGGATGCACGCTGCCGGATCATGACGCTGAATGCGCGCGGAGAGGACCTCTTAAAGCGTGACGATAGCCTTGGTGTGCGCCAGGGGCGGCTCGCGCTTACAGATAATTTACTGAATCAAAGAATGGTGCAGCTTGTGCGGTCGTGCATCAGTACGGCGGCAGGACAACCCTCACCGCCAAGGGCTGCGATGGCGCTTCTCCGTGCAGATCGTCTGCCACTAACGATGGTTGTGGCTCCTTTGCACCCCGAGGGTATTCTTGCACCGGCGCAGCCTCTTGCACTGGTCATCGTGCGCGATCCGGAAGCGGCCACGCTTGCCGTTACCTGTCTTCGGGAACTCTTCGGCTTCACGCGGACGGAGGCCGTGATCGCTGGCGATCTGGCAAATGGCCTGTCGCTTGACGACGTGGCGGATCGACGTGGGATCGGTGCGGCTACCGTACGATCTCACCTTAAGCGT
>JAUSQH010000220.1 GCA_030652895.1 Alphaproteobacteria bacterium | reverse complement strand
TTGCCGGCCAGCCCTTCAAGGGCGCGGTGGGTGCGGGCGAGTGCCTGCGCATCATGACCGGCGCGGTGATGCCCCTCGGGCTCGACACCGTCGTGCCCCAGGAGCTGTGCCAGGCAGGCGCTGGCCGGGTGCGCATCGAAGCCGGCGTCATCAGCCGCGGCGAGAACCGGCGCCGCCGTGGCGAGGATCTGGCCGTCGGCCGCGCCGCCTTGCGTGGCGGGCGCGTGCTGCGGCCGGCCGACCTGGGCTTGATCGCGTCGCTGGGCATCGCCAGCGTCAGCGTCAAGCGGCGCCTGCGCGTGGCCCTCTTTTCGACCGGCGACGAACTGCGCTCGCCCGGCGAGCCGCTGGACCCCGGCTGCATCTACGACAGCAACCGCCACAGCCTGACGGGCACACTGCAGCGCCTGGGCGTGCAGATCATCGACCTCGGCCTGGTTCGCGACGACCCGGCCGCGCTGCAGGCGACGCTGGAGGCCGCGGTGGCGCAGGCCGACGTCGTGCTGACCAGCGGCGGCGTCAGCGTCGGCGAGGCCGATCACACCCGCGCCCTGCTCGCCGGCATGGGTGAAGTGGCTTTCTGGAAGGTGGCGATGCGGCCCGGGCGGCCGTTCGCCTTCGGTCCGCTGCACGCCACGCTGAACGGCGAGCAACGCAGCAGTTGGCTCTTCGCCCTGCCCGGCAACCCGGTGGCTGCGCTGGTGACCTTCTATGCCTTTGCCCGCGAAGCCTTGCTGCAGCTGGCGGGTGCCCACCCCGAGCCGCTGCCGGTGCTGCAGGCACGCTGCGAAAGTGCGATCCGCAAGCGCCCCGGCCGCACCGAATTCCAGCGCGGCATCGTCAGCCAGGCGCCAGGCGGCAGCTGGCAGGTGCGCATCAGCGGCGCCCAAGGCGCCGGCATCCTGCGCAGCATGAGCGAAGCCAATGCCCTGGTGGTGCTGGGCCACGATCAAGGCTCGGTGGCGGCGGGCGAGCCGGTGGACGTCTGGTTGTTCGATGGCCTGGCCTGAGAGGTTGAGAGGCAATCCCATGGG
>JAUSQH010000218.1 GCA_030652895.1 Alphaproteobacteria bacterium | reverse complement strand
TGAAACTCAAGACGCCGCTCGGCGTCGACGGCACGTTCACGATGCGCGCCAAGGATCATACGATCATCAACTATCCGGTCGCCTGGGGAAAGACCATCCCGAAGGATCCCTGGGTCATCGACTACGTCAACATGGAATGGTCGAAGATCCTCGAACACGAGCAGCAGTGGAAGATGGCGAAGGGATACGCCTGATCTCCTCCAGTTCAGGGCAATCCTGCCTTGATGCACATTATGGCCGGGCGCAAGCCCGGCCACGAGCGGTTTGCGGAAGTGACCGCAAAAACAAGATCTGGAGGATATCGTGAATCTCGAGACTTTGGTTGGCTGCTTCTCGTCGAGCGCTTGCGTCGTTACCCAGCTATCGACAGCGCTCATCGTCGGCATGCTGCTTTTCATGGTTGCGTCCGGCCTGTCGCTGATCTTCGGCGTGCTCGGCGTCATCAATTTCGCGCATGGCGCATTCTATATGGTCGGCGCCTATCTCGCGTACGCAACCTATCAGGTGACATCGAGCTTCACTCTGGCATTTCTCGCTGGTGCGATCGGAGTGGGCATCATCGGCATCATCTTCGAACGCTTCGCGATGAGCAAGGTCTACGGCAGCGACATCCTCATGCAGTTGCTCGTCTGCTATGCGATCATTCTTATCTTCGATGATCTTGTGAAAATGCTGGCGGGCCCCGAATACAAGATGATGGGGATGCCGGAAGCGTTTGCATTGCCTCCGATTGAGTTCTTGGGCGGTTTCATACCCGCCTACTACGTGTTCATGATCGCGGCCAGCCTTTCCATCGGCGCCATTCTATGGCTGGGCATTAACAAGACGCGCGTCGGCAAGATTGTGCGAGCGCTCGCGGTCAATCCGCAAATGGTCGGCGCACTTGGCATCAATACGACGCTGCTCTACGCCGGAGTCTTCGCCGTCGGAAGTTCACTCGCGGGCGTTGCCGGCGCCCTTGCGGCGCCCACCCGGACACTGACCCCCGGCATGGGCCTCTCAATCCTGATCGAAAGCTTCATCGTGACGATCATCGGCGGCATGGGGTCGATAGCCGGCGCGCTGATTGCCGCGCTTTTGATCGGCTTCACGCGGGCATTCGGAGCGATCGGGTTTCCCCTGTTCGTGGATGGCCTGATGTTCGGAATGATGGCGCTCGTGCTGATCTTCAAACCGAGCGGCCTCCTAGGCCGGGAGGCGGCACGATGAGGCCGGGCTTTCTGCGCGACTTCGCGGCAGGACTGGCGCTTCTGCTGGTCTTACTTGTTCTGCCCTTCATCTTTACCAAACCCGCCCTGAGAGATTTTCTCATTTACGTGATGGCTTATGGCCTCCTGGCGACGTCTCTCAACCTGCTGGTCGGCTTGACCGGCCTCGTGTCGTTCGGTCACGCAGCTTACTTCGCGTCTGGCGCATATATCTTCGGCCTGCTGATGCAGACCGGAAAGGTGTCGATCCCGGCCGCGATCATGGCAACGGTTGCGGGCACAGCCGTCCTTGCTCTGGTCATTGGAGCGATCTGTGTCCGATTGAAGGAAATCTACTTCACCTTCATCACGCTGGCGTTTCAGATGTTCATTCATTCGATCATTCTCACATGGGTGAGCCTGACCGGTGGAGATCAAGGCCTTCGCGGCGGGATACCGCGCCCAACCTTTCTGGGTATAGATCTCAACAATGGAATGACGCTCTACATTTTCTGCGTTGTTGTATTCATCGTCTGCATCGCAATCATGCGGCAGGTTTGGCAATCTCCGTTCGGCTACACGCTACGATTGATCCGGGATAACCCGACTCGCGCCACCTTTATCGGCGTCGACATCATGCGAATGAAGCTCGGAGTCTTTGTCATCGCAGGCGCGATGGCGAGCGTCGCTGGCATTATGCTCGCACTCTTCGTCTCCGGAGCCTATCCGGAATTCGGATTCTGGACGACTTCGGGCGAAGCCATCTTCATGATCATGCTCGGCGGAAGCCAGCTCTTTATCGGGCCCATGATTGGCGCCGTTCTCCTTCGTCTGCTGGAGCACTTCGTCACGGTTTACACTGAGTATCATGGCCTCGTTCTCGGTGTCGTCATCCTCGCGATCGTGTTGGGCCTGCGACAGGGCATTGCGGACTACATTGCCGATTGGCTTGACCGGCGAGACACGTCCAGATCCGCAGCGGCCCAGGCGAGCGTTCTTCCCAGTAAGGAAAGCGCCTGATGCTAAGCGTAAGGAACCTCACAAAAAGCTTCGGCGGCGTGCAGGCAAGCCGCGATATCTCCATCGATTTTCCGGCTTGCTCGCTCACTGCCATCATCGGTCCGAATGGGGCCGGCAA
>JAUSQH010000213.1 GCA_030652895.1 Alphaproteobacteria bacterium | reverse complement strand
CGTCGCGCAGTCTTGATTACCGTTATTTCCCCGATGGGCGTTAAGGTTGGATGACCAACCGGAGGATTCCCCATGCGCCTGCTTCTGGCTTCGACCGCAATCGCCCTACTATTTGGCCTCTCGCCAGCGTCCGCTATGTGTGGGAGTGGCGGGCAAGCCGGAGCCGGTGGCATGTGTGGCGCGAAACCCAGCGCTAACAACATGACCGAATGGCCGGATGCACCCAAGGCTCAGCTGGAGCAAAAGCAATCCGGGATGGGCGGCAGCATGTGCGGTTGCTGCAAGAACATGGCTATGATGGGCGGAATGAAGGCGGATGACCCGCACAAGGGCATGAATATGCCCAAGCAATGAGTCGAGGGCCGCAGTTGGTGGCCTCTTTCATTTCGAAGATTCATCCACCCGCAGCATAGTCGGGGCTGACATCGGCGCCGCGGTGGCCGCACACCTTGCAGACGAAAAGCGGCTCCAGATCAGACAGGCTCACTTCGTCGGGCCAGCGATCGGCGCTGCCCTCTGCCGCCCCAGCAGCATGTGTGACGCGCCCCACAGTAAGTCGGGCGGCTTCCATTTAGGCTCGCGGTCACGGTGGTCACAACGAACCACCGCAACCAAGGGACACACATCATGCGCAAAACTATCATTGTCGCTCTGGCAGCGATTTCTTTCGCCAGCATCGCCTCATCGTCGCAGGCAGGTTACGAGGTGCGCGACCACCGTAGGTCTGCTCCGCCGGTTGCCAAGAACGGTCAGGGCGGCGTAACGGTCACCGCCGCTCCTGTAAAATGCATCGTTATTCGCGATGACAAATGGACTTTTCGGAGGAAGTGCCCGAAGTGATGGTGCGCCGATCGGGGGCTGTTGAAATGCCCTCATCGTCGTCTGCTTATCGTCTGCTCTGCGGTGGATGGTTCTTGTGAGTGCCAGCGTCTGTAATACCGATACGGCCGCTCCCAAACGAACGTCGAACCAAAGCGGGTACGGCAGGGGGTCATAGCCGATCTGGTATGCACGTCTGACCCGATAGTGCCTAGCTAGGGAATCCGAGTGATCACGTGTCCGTACGATCGCTTCAATGATATCAGCGAGTATGCGCGCTGACCCCTGATGCGCGTCGTTTCCGATTTTCGTGTCAATCGATGTCGATACTTGCTCCTGAACGCAGCGAACGTGAATTGGATGCGTGATCGCCGGTCCCTACTGATAGGCTGGGATGCATAAGAATTGCTGCAACGCCCGGAAATGAATCCGGTTCGTTAACGCAAATTTAACGCCCCTTGCCCGGGGGCGCATTTCTTAAGGATTTGATACGTGTTTCCATCCACGATGGCTTCGAAGGTGTGAACATGGAAGACAGGCGCAAACATCCACGGATTGAAGTCGACGAGCCGGCTTATATCAGTGGCGACGGATCGAGCACGAGATGCAGAGTGCTGAATCTTTCGCCGGATGGCGCGGCGATCGAAGTTCCGAACTCGGCGTACGTGCCCGCCCGTTTTCAACTGATGACAGGAAAGGATCGAATGGTCCGCGAATGTCGCATCGTCTGGCTGCAACAAAACAGGATCGGTGTCGCTTTCGAACAGATCAAAACGGTGGAAGGCAAGTCATCGCCTGTCGAACGCCAGTCGGCCTGAAATTGATCTCGACGAATTTCGAAGGACTTGTTCATTCATGACAGTCACCCCGTCGCCAGAAGCCCGACAAAAACCACGTCATCGCATCATCGAAGCTGCCTTGATCAGGTCAGGCGATGTTTCAATATCCTGCGCTATCCGAAACTTGTCCGAGACCGGCGCCGCGCTCGAAGTTGGCCAACATTCCGTTGTTCCGGATCAGTTCACGTTGATTGTTTTCCTTGGCTGGTCGGAAATCTATTCCTGCACCGTGGTTTGGCGGAAGGAGCGCCGCGTCGGCGTGTCGTTCTTGCCTGCCGACGGAAGCTCCAAGAGTGCTGCGTCCAGACCGACAGAGGCTGGACCGGCGCTCGGATCCTCGTCACCGGATGCACCTGTGTAGAGCGTTCAACTGGTCATGCCGCCACCGGCCTTCTGTAGCGAGCGGCACGACGACGCCTCCTGTTCCGGCTAACTTGCTTTACCTGGGGCAATGACGAAGGAGGCACCAGCGTTGCTGGAACGTCTGGTGTCTGCCCCTCACCGGGGCTCATTTCAATGGGATTTTCCAGGGCAGCCAGAAACGTTCGGCCCGCAGACGTGATTTGCCACCCTGCATTGTCGCGCAGGACAAAGGATTGGCTGAAGATATCGAGGCCCGGAGCGCGCATGTCCAGGCGTTTCATCCGGTCGGTCCAGTCTTTGCCACTAGAAATCAGTATCGCAACCGCGCGCCTGAGCTCGGCAAGCGTTGCGCGGCCCTCGGGATGCCCTGCCAAAACCTTCAATACTGTAATCTGAAAACTCACCACACGCCCCAGGACGCAACGGAATTTCCTAAAAAGAGAAGTTATCCCCCTCCCTCCGCGGGAGTCTGTCGAATTGTGACATAAAATCGGTTGTACACAGCCTTTTCAGGCTGGTGTGGTAAACTTGCATCA
This sequence comes from Alphaproteobacteria bacterium, assembly GCA_030652895.1. Lineage (GTDB taxonomy): Bacteria > Pseudomonadota > Alphaproteobacteria > UBA11222 > UBA11222 > UBA11222. Next base: position 2,513 of record JAUSQH010000213.1, on the reverse strand, counting down.
CAATGAAAGCCCGCACCGGATACCGCGGCAACGTCCTTCTACGCAGTCACAGAGCGGTATCCGGTGCGGTTAAATCAGGCCATCGTCCAGCGGGACTATCTCTCCTCTGCGGGCCTCAGACGTCGGGCAACGAATCACATAACTTGGACGCTCGAAGCTCGTCAGAACGGAGGCTGGCCATGAGTGAGGAGTCCCGATGTTTCGCCTGCGAGATTAAAAGGCATCTCATCGAGGTTGCCCCGATCGTGGACGGCTACGACCTGCGATCGTTCAAATGCCCGAGATGCGGCAGCATGATGCGGCTGGTAGTGCCTCGAACGGTCGAGCGGATCGATCGCATCGCTTGACGGTTTCTCTCGTGCGGATGCAACCGCCCGACGATTGCGATCATCGCATTCCCGGAGGGCGAATATCCCACAACAGCCCCTGAGGAAGCCGCCAGTGCTCGGTGCGGAAGTCCGATGCACTTTGATCCCAACATTCCCGTGTGGGCGGCGGGACTATTGCCTTCGTTGCCGGTCCGTTTTTATATATCTCGATCGGAGTCAGGGCAAATGCGCATTTTGAAGCTAAGCGCGATGAGAGTGGCGTTAGCGATGGCTTTCGCGCACGTTGCCGCCTTGCTCGCAAGCACCGAACCGGCAAAAGCCCAAGGTCTGTTTGGCGGACTTGGTCCGCCGACATCTTACCAATACTTCCGGCCGCCTCCGCAGCATGTCGCGCCGACCACCCGATCCAAGCGGCGTGAGGTCAAGGTTTCAGTACCACTACCAGAAACCACACCCATCGATGAGAAGTATGCCAAGGGCTCTATCGTGATCGTCAATCACGAACGAAATTTATATTTCGTGGAAGAACCGGGACGCGCCACCCGCTATCCCGTAGCCATCGGCACGTCCGGCGATCAATGGGAGGGCGTAGAAACCATTACGGCCAAACGCGAAAATCCGCGGTGGTTTCCTTCGGAAGATGTCCAGTGGGAGACGGGGGTGCCACATATGGTCCCTCCCGGACCTCAGAACCCGCTCGGGCCTCGCGCGCTTTACTTGGGCGACACTCTGTACCGCATCCATGGCACGAACAGACCCGGGTCGATCGGCGGAGCCGTCTCGCGTGGATGTTTTCGCATGCATAACCCTCACATCATCGAGCTCTACGCGAAGGCACAAATCGGCTCAAGCGTCTATGTCATCCCCTGAGGCTTGGTGCTCCTCATTGGGGGCGCGTCGATCGGCTCGCGATCTCGAAGCCGTGAACAGGTTTCATTGCCCGCCAGCCACGAAACAATTCTGGTGCGCATGAAGCCATTTTATGGGGCCGCGAGATCGTCCCGAAACAGCCGGCCAATATGAATATCCGGCCAAACGGGAGGATTGATCATGTGGACGCTCATTAGCCTGATGTACCGTGAGTATTGCCGGGCCCGATTGGATGAAATTCGCAAATATCACCTGGCAACGGCCGCCTGAGACGCCATGGAATATCGCGGCGTAGAATATCGGGTGGTCCAGGGCATCAAACGGGGTTTTTGGAAATGGTCAGTCGAGATCGCGACAGGCAAAAAATCGGGGACATCCGGTAGCAAGGCCGCGGCGATGGCCGCAGCAGAGCGCGCTATCAATAACGCGCTCGGGCCCGATCGAGGGCAGCTCAGCAGGCGGACATGATCCACCGGGCATTCATACACAAAGCGATCCATTCCCGCAGGCGAAGCTTTACTGTTCACCGGTAACAGGCACCTCGTATGCTCAAGGCAAGACCACATCTCAAGAAAAAGCGCCAGCAGGTTCGCAGGCGTCGACATCAATCCGCCTGGATCAGGCTTGATGGCGAGACGGTGGACCACAAATGCTGGGTCGAAGATATTTCGCAAGACGGCGCGAAGTTAACCGTCGAAGTCGCTGCGGAAGTTGGAAGTCACTTTAACGTTGCTCTCGTGCCGCACGCACCCAAACGCCGGTGCGAAGTTGTTTGGCGTGAGGGGAAGACCCTGGGTATCAAATTCCTGGGGTGAAGAATGGGTATGCCCAATTCGGGCCCCTGCTCTTGGACGTCACCATTGGAGGGCGCCAACTACCGCACGCTAGCGCCCGGACCGTCGCGCTGGTCCAGCGTGGACCTTTCATTTGTTTTGCTGCACTTTGGGTTGACTGCTTGTTCTCTCGCCAGCCTTTGCAAGCACGGAATTGAAATAGTCGTCGCGTTCTCGCTGAAAAAGTTGCTGGTGAGCGCGGAACGCCGCCACCCTCCTCTGAATTTCTTCGCGAACTGCAATCGCGGGAAGTCTCATGGCATGGCTTGTCGGCACAATTGCGACTGGTCGCTCGACAGTGTCGAGCTCATCCAACGGCGTGAGTTCAATGGCAGCCTCGGGCTCATCCAACGGCTTGAGTTCAATAGCAGCCCCAGGCTCGTCCAACGGCGTGAGTTCAATAGCAGCCTCGGGCTCATCCAATGGCTTGAGTTCAATAGCAGCCTCAGGCTCATCCAACGGCTTGAGTTCAATAGCAGCC
>JAUSQH010000210.1 GCA_030652895.1 Alphaproteobacteria bacterium | reverse complement strand
GGCGGCGCGCACCGGCTCGGGCGTGACTTCGTCGCTTTCGCCCCCGGATATACGGAACAGCACTACCTACGAGTATCCCAAATCGTTGATATCAATACGTTTTTTATCCATATAGTTCGACATCACTTGATGGAAAAGTCTGCCTTCATCTTCCGTAGAGTGGTCTAATCCTACAGTTCCGCCCTCCCCGCGCGCACCCGCGGCGCGGCACTGCTCCTAGCTGAAGAGCTCCCGCTCAATCAGCGACAGGTAGCGGTTCGTGTAGAAGTAGTCAGGCTGGTGAGGACGGGGCCGGACGTGAACCCGAAACCCTGGAGCCGTTGGGTCCTCTGCGTCGAAGGTGACTAGACCGATGCCAGAGATTTCGCACAGCGCATCAAGTCGGGCGATCTCATCCGCATGCGACTGAGTTGGTACGACCAAGTACGAGCGGTGACTGAATAACCGATAGGCGCATGCCTGCCCAAACGCGGTCACCAGCTGCAGCGTGTCCGCTTTGATCTCTGCGGAAACGATCTCAGTCGGCGCCTTGATCACGTCGCTGCGCCTTGACTCTCGTTTACCGATCACATCGGGGGTTCCCCACTTGTCGCGGAAAACGCTGCCTCCGAGCGGAATGGCATGCGTCACTTCCTCAGCCTCGTTCTTGAGCCAGTCAGCGAACAACGAATAGAACTGGTCCTCGCGAACCTTTGGCGGAATCAGGCCCGCCCTGGCTGGAGGCTCTTCAGCCACCTCGCCTTCCTTGAAAATCGCATGGCGATACAAGCCCTTCGAGGGCTTCCAGACTGACTCTGGGAGCACGACGTCTAGGTTCCAAATCGTCGAGCTGATGGTGCCGGCATTGAAGGGCGGCGAGCCGTCGCGGAGCATCCGGAACAGTTCAGAGTATCGAAGTCCGTCTGGATGCGCCTTGACGAGTTCGACAGCCCGCTGCTTGATGCGCTCGCGTATTCCGGGCGACTTTTTCATGTCGTACGGCCAATAGTGCTACCCCAGTTCGTAGACGTGTAGGCCGTCATCATGTGTGGAAGATCGTCCGTGGTGTGATTGGCATCATATGGGAAGCATCGGCAGATGCCAATCGCGTCCCCGCGTCATGCCTTCGAACCCACCCTAGTTGCCCTAGGTGGCGCGATCCGCGATGCTCGGCTTGAACGCGGAATCTCCCAGGAAGAGTTGGCCGAACGAGCTGCGATCGACCGGTCCTACATGAGCAGCATCGAGCGAGGCGCCCAGAATCCCGGGATCGTCTCGCTCTTGAGAGTTGTGGCCGCGTTAGACATGACGGCCGCTGAGTTGTTCGCACGAGCGAAACTGTGATTGAGCAGCCCGCCCCACGGGCAGCGACTCCAGATAGCCAAGGTCAATGGCCTTCGGAGCGGATTCGACCATCCTGACTCCCCGGCAAACGGCTTGCTTGCAGGCTTGCGGTGAGAGACGATCGACTTTCTGCTGGAGGCGGTCTCCAAGGATTGCCTCAGCGAGGTCCTAAAGCCGCGCCTCAACGCGGACGCCATCCTTTGCACGGACGGCTCGGCGGCTGTGGCGGCGGCCGCCAAGGAACTGGGTGTTCACCACGAAGCCATAAACCTGAGTGCCGGCGAACGCGTGCGCAGGCCTTGGCACATCCAAAACGTCAACGCGTGTCACGGCAGGCTGAAGGGTTGGATGCATCGATTCAGAGGTGTGGCAACGTCCTACCTCGAAAGCTACCTGGGCTGGTTCCGCGCACTCGACCGGGCCAGGCGCGGTCGAAACCAGGGCCCTCCCATGCTGAGACTGGCCTTGGGGCTCGAAGGTTGAGGCCATCACCAGTTAATGCGCAAAGAGCCCTGAAACGCGCACCTGGACAGATCACGCCTTCCGGTGCGACCGCGTCGCGTACAACCTCC
>JAUSQH010000196.1 GCA_030652895.1 Alphaproteobacteria bacterium | reverse complement strand
GGTGCTGCCGCTGGCGGTGGATATTTTCCGCCTGAATCTTGTTGGAAAATATCTCACGTACGCCTTTGTCGCGGTTGGTCTTGTGCTGTGCTGGGGCCACACGGGAATCCTGAGCCTCGGCCAGGGGGTATTTTTCGGCCTTGGCGGCTATTGCATGGCGATGTATCTGAAACTTGAAGCGTCCACGCCCGAGGCCACCAAAATTCAGTCGACGCCGGGCATTCCCGATTTCATGGACTGGAACCAGTTAACCGAAATTCCTTATTTCTGGGTGCCGTTCCAGTCTCTGCCGCTGGCGTTGATCGCAGTATTTGCGGTGCCTACGTTGATCGCATTTATCCTTGGTTACGCGCTGTTCAAACGCCGTGTGGGCGGCGTTTACTTTGCCATCATCACCCAGGCGCTGGCGGCGGTGCTGACCATTCTGATCATTGGGCGGCAGGATTTTACCGGCGGCATTAACGGGATCACGGATTTGCGCACGCTTCTGGGCTGGGACATCCGCACGGACAGCGCCAAATATATTCTCTATTTCGCCTGCTGCTTTGCCCTGCTCGGCAGCATGTTACTGGCGCGTCAGGTGATCGCCAGCAAGCTGGGGCGCATTCTGATCGCCGTGCGCGATAAAGAGGAACGGGTGCGTTTCTCCGGCTATGACCCCGCGCTGTTCAAGGTTTTCGTGTTCTGTTTCGCGGCCGCTGTCGCGGCGCTTGGCGGCGCGATGTTTACCTTGCAAGTGGGGTTCATGTCGCCTTCCTTCGTCGGCATCGTGCCGTCTATCGAGATGGTGATTTTCTGTGCCGTGGGCGGGCGTCACTCGGTGGTCGGCGCAGTCGCCGGCACCCTGTTGGTGAATTGGGGCAAGACGGTATTTTCCGAAAGCTTCCCCGAACTGTGGCTATTCGCCATGGGGGGCCTGTTTATCGCCGTCGTTCTGGCGTTTCCGCGCGGGCTGGCCGGGCTTTTCACCGATCAGTTGCTACCGTTGATCAACCGCAAACTAGGCGGCAAACAGACCGGCGTCACGCCCGTGTTGGCCGAGTAGGGAGAGCGACATGGCCAACTCAACCAATTTCCTTCTGGCGCTGGAAAATGTCAGCGTGTCCTTCGATGGCTTCAAGGCCGTCAACGATCTTAACCTCTATATCGACAAGGGCGAGCTGCGGGTCATTATCGGCCCCAACGGCGCGGGCAAAACCACGGTGCTCGACCTTATCTGCGGCCGCACCAAGCTCAGCAGCGGCTCGATAAAATTCAACGACAGGGAAATCACGAGGCTGAACGAACAGGATATTGTACAGCTTGGTATTGGGCGTAAGTTCCAGACGCCGTCGATCTATGAAGATCTGACCGTGTTCGAGAATCTTGAAATTTCCTTTCCGCGCGGACGCAGTGTTTTCGGCGCGCTGTTCTGGACACGCACCAGCGAGATTATCGATCAGGTGCATGCGATAGCGCACATGATTTTCCTGGATAAACATCTGAACAGCCCCGCCGAAATGCTGAGCCACGGCCAGAAACAGTGGCTTGAGATTGGCATGCTGCTGATCCAGGACCCGGAATTGCTGATGCTTGACGAGCCGGTCGCGGGTATGAGCGTGGCGGAACGCGCAAAAACCGCCGAGCTGCTGAATGAGGTTATCAAGAACCGCTCAGTGATCGTGATCGAACACGACATGAAATTTGTCGAGAGCATTGCCCACCGCGTGACCGTTTTGCACCAGGGAAAAGTGCTGGCCGAGGGAGGAATGGACGCGATACAGGCCAACCCGGAAGTCAAGGAAGTCTACCTCGGCCACTAAAGGAAACGATCATGCTTGAAGTGCGAAACCTCAATGTTGCCTATGGCCAGAGCCAGGTGCTGCACGGCCTCGATTTCACGGTCCGGCCTGGAGAGATTGTTGCGATTGTCGGTCGTAACGGCATGGGCAAAACGACCCTGATGAAATCCCTGATCGGGGTCGTCCCGGTAAAATCCGGACAGATCATTGCCGATGGCGCCGACGTGACAGCCCTGCCCAGCCACGCGCGGGTAGCAAATGGTCTGGCCTATGTACCGCAGGGACGTCAGATTTTTGGCGCCATGACGGTGGAAGAGAATATCAAAACGGGTCTTTCCGCCACCAACAGGCGCGTCATACCGGACGAAATCTACAGCCTGTTTCCCATCCTGTGGGAGTTCAACAAACGGCGCGGCGGCAATCTGTCCGGCGGTCAGCAGCAGCAGCTTGCCATAGCGCGCGCGCTGGCAAGCGATCCGAAAGTCCTGCTGCTCGATGAACCAACCGAGGGGATACAGCCTTCGATCATCAAGGATCTCGCCAACGTGCTCAAGGAAATCCGCGATATGCGCAATCTGTGCATCATCGTCAGCGAACAGGTGCTCAGCTTCGTGCTTGGCGTCGCGGACCGCATTCTGGTTCTGGAAAATGGGCGCATCGTACATACCGATGTGCGTGAAGGTGTCGACGAAGCGGCCATCACCCGCTTCCTCGCTGTGTGAAGCCGTGGGCAACACAAACAAACGCAAGGAGCAACACAATGCCTGAGACCTTGATCAAAGTTGATTTAGCAGATTCCCCCTACAACAACGACATGATCCATAACCGCTGGCATCCGGATATTCCAATGGTGACATGGGTGAAGCGGGGCGCCGATTTCATTATCGAAACCTATGACTGGACCGGCGGCTTCATCAAGGACAATGACTGCGCCGATGATGTGCGTGATATTGATCTGTCGATTGTGCATTTTCTGTCCGGGCCGATTGGCGTTGAAGGGGCCGAACCCGGCGACCTGCTGGTGGTCGATCTGCTGGATGTTGGCGCCAAACCGGATAGCCTGTGGGGCTTCAACGGATTCTTTTCAAAGAAGAATGGCGGCGGCTTTCTGACCGACCATTTCCCGCTGGCGCAAAAATCCATCTGGGATATTTCGGGGCTCTATACCCATTCGCGGCATGTGCCCGGCGTTAAATTTGGCGGGCTGATCCATCCCGGCCTGATCGGCTGTCTGCCGGATCAAAAGCTGCTGGATATCTGGAACAAGCGTGAGCTGGACTTCATCGCCACCGAGCCTGAGCGGGTGCCCCCGCTGGCCAACCCGCCGTTTGGTCCCACCGCTCATGCGGGCAGTGCCAAAGATGCCGCCAAGGCCAAGGTTGCGGCGGAGGGCGCGCGCACCGTGCCCCCACGCGAGCATGGCGGCAATTGCGACATCAAGGACCTGTCGCGCGGCTCAAAAATTTATTTCCCGGTCTATGTCAAGGGCGGCGGACTATCGATGGGCGATTTGCATTTCAGCCAGGGGGATGGCGAAATCACTTTCTGCGGGGCGATTGAAATGGCGGGATGGCTGCATCTCAAGGTAGACGTCATCAAGGACGGCATGGCGAAGTACGGCGTTAAAAATCCGATGTTCAAACCTTCGCCGATTACGCCGAACTATAATAACTACCTCATCTTCGAAGGCATCTCGGTCGATGAATGGGGCAAACAGCATTATCTCGACGTCCATGTCGCCTACCGGCAGGCCTGCCTGAACGCCATCGAATATATGACCAAGTTCGGTTATTCCAAGGCCCAGGCCTATGCCATTCTCGGCACTGCGCCGGTGCAGGGGCACATCTCCGGCGTCGTTGATATTCCCAATGCCTGCGCGACGCTATGGCTGCCGACGGAAATTTTCGAGTTTGACATCATGCCAAACGCGGATGGCCCGATAAAACATATCAAGGGCGGCGTGGATATTCCCATGTCGCCGGATAAATAATCTTTTGCGGGTACAGGGCGGCGCAAGCTACCCCGTGCCTTCATTCCTTACACAAAACCGGGACGGCAATCATGCCAGTTTACGATTATCTTTGCGATGCCTGCGGCCCGTTTACGGCAATGCGCCCCATGGCGGAATATGAAACGCCGCAAACATGCCCTGAGTGCAGCGTCGCTGCGCCGCGATCACTCTCGGTTCCGTATTTTGCCAATATGACGACAGAACGCCGCCACGCCTTTGCCACCAATGAACGCAGCGCCCACGCGCCGCAATCATCTGGGGAATATAAATCCAAACATGGCGCAAACTGTTCGTGCTGTACGGGGAAAGGCTCACGGCTCACCGCGCGCGCCAAGGATGGGTCAAAGAGTTTCCCAACCAGCCGTCCCTGGATGATCTCGCATTAGATCGTCCGGATCGTGGGTGACAAATTGTGACAATCTCTCCGGTAAACACCGGGAGGTAGCGGTAAACAGCGGTAACCCAAATCCGGATTTTTCAACAAGTTGCGCCGTAAGTATATGAAAAATAAAGTATTTAACCCGCTTCCCAAGCTTCCCACGAGGGTTCGGTTCCCTTCACCCGCTCCGGATTCACGGGGGTCCATACCGGACACATAGGTAACAGAATGTACCTAAGACATGGGTGACGCCCCCGGGCCAAAGGGGTTGTCTATTGGTTGCAAGATACGTCCATCCTTTGATCGTCCAGATATAGCTGATGCCGGCCCCTGCTTCCAATCCGGTCTCATGCGGTTGATCCCGGCAAGGGACGCAACTAATTCCACCGCAATTGTTTGCCATGATCGACGGTGATCGTTGCTTGCGGTACGCGCGGACACACAAACTCCGTCAGTTGACGGATGATAAAGCCGCAGCGATCGGACGCGTCTAAGGCGAACTACCAGGAAATATTCACGCCGGAACGCTCGGCGGAGATGATTTGGGAAATCCGCGAGCCGCACTGATCCGTACGGATATATCCGATCTAACTGAATTTTTGGTTTGGTCCTCTGGGATACTGTTCTCGCTGAACAAAATATATTCCCGGTCCCGTCACATAAGCTTCATAACCATGACATCAGTGAGTCACGTCGCGACCCTAAATGTATTGCGAAACGTAATCACTACGTTCCTTACATTACAAATGGTGATTTATGCAGTCCTGCGATATCCAGTCAAATAGCGAGTACATGCTGCGATTGAGGGATGTCGGCGTGACTTATTCAGGCGGAATGGTCGCGCTCCGATCAGCTACCATAGATTTCTTCCCACGTGAGTTTTCCGTGTTGATAGGCCTCTCCGGCGCGGGGAAATCGACGCTTCTGCGGTCTCTGAATTTTCTTGTTAAACCCACCTCCGGCGAGATTGTCTCCTCGGAATTTGGTGTTCTTGGAGCATCCGGGACTCTCCGCCAGCATCGGCGAAAAACAGCCCTGGTATTCCAACATCATCAGTTGATAGAGCGGCATACGGCGCTCTCCAATGTCCTTACCGGCAGGCTTGGCTATCATAGCACCTTGCGCAGTTTCTTCCCGCTACCGAGAGCAGACCTGGAGTTGGCGCTGCACTGTCTTGACCGTGTTGGTTTGGCCGATAAGTCGATGACCCGCATCGACCAGCTTTCCGGCGGCCAGAAGCAGCG
>JAUSQH010000180.1 GCA_030652895.1 Alphaproteobacteria bacterium | reverse complement strand
CGTGGCTGATGGAGCAGATGCGCGATCAGGCGGCCCATGTCGGGGCGCGGCTGATCAACGACTATATTACCAAGGTGAATTTCGCATCGCGCCCGTTTACCTGCACCGGGGACAGCGGCGATACGTACACTGCCGATGCCGTGATCGTTTGCACGGGGGCGCAGGCGCGCTGGCTTGGCCTGCCATCTGAAGAACGCTTCCAGGGGTTTGGGGTTTCCGCCTGCGCCACCTGTGACGGGTTTTTCTATCGCGGCAAGGAAGTGCTGGTGGTGGGGGGCGGCAATACAGCGGTGGAAGAAGCCCTGTTTCTGACCAATTTCGCCAGCAAGGTGACACTGGTGCACCGGCGCGATAGTTTGCGCTCGGAAAAGATATTGCAGAACCGCCTGTTCGCCAATCCCAAGGTCAGCTTTATCTGGGATAGCGAAATTGATGAGGTTCTGGGAACAGAAAATCCGCTGGGCGTGACCGGAGTGCGTCTGCGTAATGTCAAAACCAAAGCGAAACAGGAAGTTTCCGCGCATGGCGTGTTCATCGCTATCGGTCACCGCCCATCGACAGAAATCTTTAAGGGCGTTCTGCCGATGGACAAAGACGGTTATCTCCTGAAAGCCCCCGATTCAACCGCCACCGAAATACCGGGCATATTCGCGGCTGGCGATGTAACCGATAAGATCTTCCGTCAGGCGGTAACCGCGGCTGGTCTTGGTTGCATGGCGGCGCTGGAAGCGGAAAAGTTCCTGGCTGGACATCTGGGTTCGTAACCATTTGGTTCTCTGATACAGGCGCTGCTATACTAGGCTCCATGAATACGGGGGAGCAAGAGACACGCGACCAGGTGCGGGCGTTACTGCGCTGGCAATTGGAAGCTGGCGCAGATGAGGCCATCGGTCTGCATCCTGTCGACCGGTTCAACGTCAGTGCGGCGATTGAAACACTAACCCCACGCCGGATTGCGCCGACCGCCGCAGCCACCGCATCAGCGCCGTTTGTGACGCCACAGGCTGTAACCGCCTCGGCGCGCGAAATTGCTGCCGCCTGTCATGATCTGGCCAGCCTGCGTCAGGCGATGGAAAATTTTCAGGGTTGTGCGCTGAAAACGACGGCCAAGCACACTGTGTTTGCGGATGGCAATGCGAAAGCGCGCGTCATGCTGGTGGGTGAGGCGCCTGGCCGCGATGAAGACCTGCAGGGCCTGCCGTTCGTTGGGCGCAGTGGACAGTTGCTGGATCGCATGCTGGCTGCCATCGGGCTGGATCGCAATCAGGTATATATATCCAACATTCTGCCATGGCGTCCGCCGGGCAACCGTACGCCAACCAGCGCCGAGATCGCGCTGTGCCTGCCGTTTATTGAACGCCATATTCAGCTGGCCGCGCCCGATTTATTGCTGCTGCTTGGCGGCATCAGCGTCAAGGCCCTGTTCAGTACCAGCGAAGGGATTATGCGCTTGCGGGGCCGCTGGAAGCCGTACCAGGCAGGAGAGCGTGAGATTCCGGCGCTGGCGACCTTTCATCCAGCGTTCCTATTACGCCAGCCTGCACAAAAAAAGCAGGCCTGGCAAGACCTGCTCGCATTGCGTGTGCGTCTGGATTCATTGCCCGTTAACGAGTTGCAGGTCAACTAAGGGGGTAATCGGCACTTGTGAGCCGCGCGGTTCAGAGGTTACTATGCGCAAACAACAAATGGGGTTGGGGTGAAGGCAGAAAATCTAATGCGGGGGAGGCCTGCCGCCGTAATCCGCGCGTTGTGTCTCGCCTTGCTGGTCGCGGCGTCGGTGGGGTTTGCTCCCCAGCCTGTGCTGGCTGCGGAGGTGCCGCGCATTCTCTCTGACAGTGACGCGCAAATCTACCGCCAGATTTTTATACTGCAGTCGCAGGCGGATATGGGTGGCGCAACCCGGCTGATAGCAGAACTGTCAGATAAACGTCTGCTTGGCCATGTCCAGGCGCAACGTTACCTGCACCCTACTGGCTATCGTTCCAGCTATGGCGAACTCAAGCAATGGCTTGATCAGTATGCAGATTATCCGCAGGCTGCGCAGATTTATGCGCTGGCCCTCCGCAAACAGGCCGATGGGGATCAGGAGTTGCGCCGCCCCGTTGTTATGCGCAGCCGTTCAGGGCCGGCTTCGGTAAAGATAAAAGAATATCGCTCGCCGGTTCCCCGCTCCAAAGCGGCATTGCAGCAGGTTACTGCAATTCAGTTACATTTAAAGGGGTTGCTCAAAAAATCCGATCCAGATGCCGCGCTTCAATATTTGCAGCGCGATGACGTCGGCGGCCGTCTTGACGCCGTCGAAACCGATAAAATCCGACAGCTTATTGCGGCGGCTTATTTCTATAAAGGGCATGACGAGCCCGCATTGCAACTGGCGTCAGATGCCGCGCTTCGCAGCGGAAAATTTGTGCCGAGAGCGCACTGGATAGCCGGGCTGTCCGCCTGGCGTCTTGGGAGCGTCGATCGCGCCGTGCGTCATTTTTCGGCGATGGCCGATGAGAACTCGCCCTATGCCGGAAAGGCTTCCCTGACGGCTGCCGCCTATTGGGCGGCGCGGGCCAATCTGGCGGCGCGCCAGCCGCAAAAGGTAAACCACTATCTGCAGATTGCGGCGCGTTATCCGCGAAGCATGTACGGAATTCTGGCGTACCGACAATTGGGGCTTGAGCTTCCTTTTGATTGGGAACTGCCGCAATTAGTACAGCATGATATTGATGCTTTGCAGCGTCAGCCCGCATCGGCGCGTGTGCTGGCGCTGCATGAGGCGGGGCAGTCGGAACTGGCGGATAAGGAACTTCAATTGTTGCATGCCCGTCTTGGCAGTAAAAGCGATGGGCGGTTGCTGGCGCTCGCTGCGGCGCTTGAATTGCCGGTAAGCCAGATGCGCATTGCCAATACGGCGCGCGCCCAGGGCAAAATCTGGATGGCGGGCTTTTACCCCGTTCCGGGATGGCGTCCCCAGGGGGGCTTTACTGTCGACCCCGCGATGCTATACGCCTTTGTGCGACAGGAAAGCAAATTCTCCGCTGGCGCTATGGGGCCGGGCGGTGCGCATGGGATAATGCAGATAATGCCGGCGACCGCCAGTTTTATCGCCCACGATAAGTCACTGAGCGGAGCCGGTAGAATCCGCCTGTTCGATCCGGAATTTAATCTGACCATCGGACAGCGCTATCTGCGGCATCTGCAAACCAATCGTGGTTTGCGGGATATGTTTTCCCTGGCCGCATCCTACAATGCGGGGCCAGGCTCTTTTAATCGCTGGCGCAAGCATGTGCAGGGATCCCTGAAAGATCCGCTGCTATTTGCCGAAAGCTTGCCGAGAGCATCGACGCGGAACTATATTCAGCGTGTAATTGCAGATTACTGGATCTACCAGCACCGGATGGGTGCGTCGGGAATAACGCTGGATGCAGTTGCTGAGGGCAGGTGGCCAGAGTTAGCGCCGCGACACGTCCCCGCGGCGATGTAATCAGGTATAAGGCTGACTGTTATGCCGGAACTGGATGACAGCCGGGATTTCATTCCGGTCAACATTGCGCTTCTTACCGTGTCGGATACACGCGGCCGCGCCGATGATAAATCGGGCGACGTGCTGGAAGCGCGCGTTGCGGCGGCCGGCCATCATCTTGCGGCGCGTGAAATCATTACCGATGACAAAGATCTTATCATTGCGCAGTTACGGCTCTGGATTGCCGATCCCGCGATTGATGTGGTGATATCCACCGGCGGCACGGGCCTGACCGGGCGTGATGTGACGCCCGAAGCCTTTCATGCGGTCTATGAAAAGGAAATCGACGGCTTTTCCGCTATTTTTCATGCCATCAGCCACGCAAAAATAGGTGTCTCCACCATTCAGTCGCGTGCGACCGCCGGTGTTGCGGGGGGCACCTATCTGTTTGCGCTGCCTGGATCGCCGGGCGCCTGCAAAGACGGCTGGGACGGGATATTGCAATGGCAACTGGATTACCGATTCCGGCCCTGCAATTTTGTCGAGATCATGCCGCGGCTGGAAGAACATAAACGCCGCCAGTGATCGTAATCCCCAGCGCTGTCCACATCTGACAATGTCTCGATCATTCCGGTATGTGCATGTGGGCCTAATGCCGCGAGGGTGTCGTTCAATGCATGTTCGCTGGACCATCGTACATCCGTGAAAAGGGTTTTGCTAAACGGTCCCCCTATGGGGCGTAGGCGTTTCAGGCCCACCAGCCAATAACCACCGTCGCTGGCCGGACCGAACACTGCGTCATCGCGCCCAAGTTCCTCAAAGGCGCGGGCGATGTGTTCACGGCGAATGCCGGGTATATCGCTGCCAACCAGCACTGCGGGCCCTGGCGGCAGTGCGCGAAAGCAGTGCGCCATGCGTTTCCCAAGATCACCCCGGCCCTGTTTCAGATATGTGACGCCTGCCCGGACGTTAAAACTGTTTTTTGTGCAGACATCGGGTGTCATCGCCACCCAGGTTTTCCAGCGTTTGTCTTTAGCGATCCCCCGAGCGAGCTGCATCTGCATTGTGCGATGAAAACGTAGCGCGGCCATTTGGCCAATGTCGGCCGCCAGCCGCCGTTTCACGGCGCCCAGTTGCGGCGCACGGGTGAAAATTATCAGATGCCGCATCATCCATATAGCCGAGCGATCAAACGCGGCGGCACACGCAGAAAATACAGCGACAGGCAAAAAAGATTGCGTAATGGGCGTCGCACGTAGCCCTCTGCAGTATATCGCGCGGCGGATGTCATCGCCTGACTGCGCAGATAAATCAGACGCTTACGCCCTATGCGGCGGATCATGTCCACATCTTCCATGAGCGGGGTCTGGGCGTAACCGCCAAGCTGCTCATAGAGGCTACGGTGAATGAGCAGGCCCTGATCCCCGTACGGCAGCGCAAATAACTTACAGCGTATCGTAACCAGGGTTTCCAATCTGCGCGCCTGGGGGCGGAAATCATCCAGCACAAAACGGAATACAGCCGCGTAGGCGTGGCTTTCGGTCTGGGCCATGAAATGACCTACCTCCTCCTCCCACCCGGTGGAAAGCGCCGTATCGGCATGCAAAAACAACAGCCAATCGCTGCGCACGGCCTGCGCGCCGCGGCCTAACTGCATCCCGCGTCCTGCCGGGCCCGTTACGATAGTGCACCCGGCGTCTTCAGCAATCATCAGGCTGGAGTCGGCGGATCCGCCATCGGAAATGACGACCTCCTTGACCAGGCCAGACACTGCCCCGGGAATTAGGGCGTTCAGGGTCTGGGGCAGGGTCTTCTCCGCGTTCAGGGTTGGTATGATCACGCTCAACATGGGCGCAATCTACGCCGTCGCGGTCGGTGAAAAAAGACTTTACATTAGGCATGATATGTTCTATTTCTGTTCATGATATATTCCAGGGGGCCATGATGGACCAGACATTGGCGCAGGTGCGTGACGGGGCAGCG